>SDZP01000091.1 GCA_004144935.1 Caulobacteraceae bacterium
ACATCTTCCTCGTCGACGACCTCGGCGACACCACGATCGAACTGGAGGACGAAGGTTACGACATTGTCCGCGCCGACATCGGCTGGACGCTGGGCGACAACATCGAGGCGCTGCAGCTTCAGGGGTCGGCCGACATCGACGGCGTCGGCAACGCGCTGGCCAACAACATCCAGGGCAACAGCGGCGCCAACCGCCTCGAGGGCGGGGCCGGCGCCGACACCATCAACGGCAATGACGGCGACGACATCATCGTCGGCGGCGTCACCGGCGACCACTTGCGCGGCGGCGCGGGCGCCGACACCTTCGTGGTGGCCCATGCCTTCGGCCCGACCCTCGAGACCGACATCATCTATGACTTCGACACCGGGCAGGGCGACACCATCGACCTGTCGGCGATCGACACCAACCTGTCGCTGGACGGCGACCAGGGCTTTGTCCTGGTCGGCAGCTTCACCAAGGCGGCGGGCCAGATGACCCTGACCTATGCGGCGGGCCAGACGACCCTGCGGCTCGACCTCAACGGCGATGGCCGGGTCGACTACCAGATGAAGATCAACGGCGACGTCACCCACGATTCGGGTGGCTGGGCGCTCTAGACCGCCGCCTTCACCAGGGTCGCCGCGTTCAGCACCCGGGCGAGGTCGGCCTGGCTGTAGGGCTTGGCCAGCCGGGGCAGGGCGATGTCGAAGTCGGGCGGCATTTCGGCGTAACCGCTGGCCAGGATGATCGGCAGGCCCGGCCAGCGGGCGACGATCTCGCGACTGAGATCCAGGCCGTTGCGACGCGGCATGGCGTAGTCGGTGATAACCGCATCGACGGTCTGTTCGGACAGGATTTTCAGGGCTTCATTGGCCGAGGAGGCGGCGAAGACGCTGTGGCCGAGGTCCTCCAGCATCGCGGTGGTGTTGAGCAGCACCAGGGCGTCATCGTCGACCGCCAGTAGCCGAAGGGACTGATACGCGGCCGGGGCGGCGGCGGCGGCAGGGCCGGCGGCCTTCACCGCCTCATCGCTGGGCGGCAGCAGGATATCGACCCGCGTGCCGTGGCCGGGCCGGCTGGCGATGTCCAGCCGCCCGCCCGACTGTTCAGCCAGGCCGTAGACCATCGACAGGCCCAGACCCGTCCCCTTGCCGACGCCCTTGGTGGTGTAGAAGGGCTCGCGGGCGCGGTTGACGGTGTCCTCGTCCATGCCTTCGCCCTCATCGATGACGCTGAGCCGGACATAGTCGCCTGGGGGCAGGGGCGAGCCCGGTTCGATCGTCCGCGGCGAGACCTCAACGATGATCTCACCGCCCGATGGCATGGCGTCCCGGGCGTTGACCACCAGGTTGAGCAGGGCCGTCTCCAGCTGGTTGGCGTCGGTGCGCACCGGCGGCAGGTCGCTGGCGAACCGGAGGTTCAGCTGGATCATCGGCCCGACCGACCGCTGCAGCAGGTCGGCCAGGCCGCGCACCAGGGACGGCACGTCGACCGCGGCCAGCGACAGCTCCTGCTTGCGGGCGAAGGCCAGCATGCGCTGGGTCACCGCCGCGCCGCGCTCGCCGCCCTGGACGGCGTTCTCCAGCAGGGCGCGGGCCCTGGGGTCGTCCGGCAGGCGCTTGCGCAGCAGCTCCAGGCTGCCGAGGATGGCCATCAGTAGATTGTTGAAATCGTGGGCCACGCCGCCGGTCAGCTGGCCGATGGCGTCCAGCTTCTGGCTTTGCAGCAGGTTCTCGCGGGCCACCGCCAGCGCCCGTTGGGCCTCCACCCGCTCGGTGACGTCGCGGGTGATCTTGGCGAAGCCGATGACCTCGCCGTCGTCGCCCTTGATGGCGTCGATCACCACATGGGCCAGGAAGCGGCTGCCGTCCTTGCGGACGCGCCAGCCCTCGCTCTCGAACCGGCCAACCTCCCGGGCCTGTCCCAGGGCATGTTCGGGGGCGTTCCGGGCCCGGTCCTCGTCAGTGTAGAAGCGGGAGAAGTGGCTGCCGATGATCTCTTCGGGCCGGTACTGCTTGATCCGCTGGGCGCCGAGGTTCCAGCTGCTGACCAGGCCGTCCTGGTCCAGCAGGTAGATGGCGTAGTCGGTGACGCCCTGGACCAGAAGCCGGAACTGTTCCTCGCTGCGGCGCAGGACCTCGGCGGCGGCCTTTCGTTCGGTCAGGTCGCGGGTGACCTTGGCGAAGCCGATGATGCCAGCGGCGGGATCGATGATCGGGTCGATGACGACATGGGCCCAGAAGCGGGTGCCGTCCTTGCGCACCCTCCAGCCCTCGCTTTCGAAGCGGCCCTCCTCGCGCGCCGTGCGCAGGGCGCGGGCGGGCAGGTCGGTGGCGCGGTCCTCGTCGGAATAGAAGCGGGAGAAGTGCTGACCGACGATCTCGCCGGCCTGATAGCCCTTGAACCGCTCAGCGCCCGGGTTCCAGCTGACCACATGGCCGGAGGCGTCCAGCATGTAGATGGCATAGTCGGTGATGCTGTCGATAAGCAGCCGATATGGGTCCAGCCCCGATGTCATGTCAGCCTTGGCGATGATCGTCTGGACCCCGGACGGCGGAGCGTCCCTGAAGCTTCAACGCTCAACGGCGGTGGCGGTTCCTTGGCGATGATGCGCCGGCGTTGATGCGCCGGCGGCATCGGCGCTAGATGCGCCCATGACCGCCTCCACCTCCGGCAAGCCCAGACCGACCCTGCAGGACGCCGCCGGGGTTCGCGGCCGGGCCCTCGACGCGGCCGCCGCCATCCTGGCCGAGCAGGGGGCGGAGGCGCTGAACCTGCGGGCCATCGCCGAGACCGCCGGCATCGGCCTGGCCTCGATCTACCACTATTTCGAGAACAAGGAGGCGCTGCTGGTCAGCCTGGCCCTGATGGGGCTGGAGGACCTGCGCCGCGACATCCTCGACTACCAGGCCCGGCCGGAGTTCACCTCCCCGATGCGCGGCGGGGCGCGAGCCTTCTTCGGATTTGTCGAGACGCGGCCGGAACTGTTCTCCCTGATGCTGGGCGAACGCCTGCTCTCCCGGCATTCGGAACTGCGGGCCGCCGAGTACCGGATGTTCGAGGCCTACAAGGCCGCGGTCCTTGCCGACGACCGGATCCCGCAAGGGCATCGCGAAGACGCCGCCCACGCCCTGTGGGCGCTGGGCCGGGGCATGGCGGCGATCATCGCCTCCTACCCGGCCGGCCAGCGGCCGCCGGAGATCATGGACCGGCTGTCGGCCGGCGCGGCCTGGCTGATCGACCGGCCGGATTAGCTTCATCCTCCACCGTAGGCCGAAGGCCGTACGGGGGAAGATGATCAGGTCCGGGCCGGGATGATCACCGGCATGGTCTCGTAGCCGCGCACGAAGGTGGAGTAGGTGCGCCGGGGCTCGGCGACCAGCCGCACTTCCGGGAAGCGCTTGAGGATCTCTTCCCAGATGATGGTCAGCTGCAGCTCGGCCAGGCGGTTGCCGACGCAGCGGTGGATTCCGAAGCCGAAGGAGATGTGCTGCCGGGGGCGGGCGCGGTCGATGATGTAGTCGTTGGGCCGCTCGATCACCGTGTCGTCGCGGTTGCCCGAGATGTACCACATGACCACCTTGTCGCCCTCGCGGATCAGCTTGCCGCCGACCTCCGTGTCGGCCACGCAGGTGCGGCGCATGTGGGCCAGCGGCGTCTGCCAGCGGATGGTCTCGGAGACCATCGACGGGATCAGTTCGGGCTGGGCGCGCAGCTTGGCGTACTGGTCCGGGTTCTGGTTCAGGGCCAGGATCGAGCCGGAGATGGTGTTGCGGGTTGTGTCGTTGCCGCCGACGGTCAGCAGCACGACGTTGCCGAAGAACTCGCGGGGCGGCATGTCGCGGGTCGCCGGGTGGTGGGCCAGCATGGAGATCATGTCGGCGGCCGGCGGGGCGTTGACCTTCTGGTTCCAGAGATTGGCGAAATAGGCCTGGTACTCGCCGAAGATCTCCAGCTTCTCGTCGAGGGTCTCGACCAGGCCGCCCGGCATGGGGATGGCGGTGACCACGTCCGACCAGTGGGTCAGCTTGCGGCGGTCCTCCTGCGGGGCGTCGAACAGGGTGGCCAGGGTCATGGCCGTCAGTTCCTTGGAGACGAGGTCGACCCAGTCGAACTCCTCGCCGATCGGCAGGCCGTCGAGGATGGCGCCGGCCCGCTCGCGGATCACCGGGGCCATGGTCTGCAGGTTGGCCGGCGACACCGCCGGGCTGACCGCCTTGCGCTGCACGTCGTGGCGCGGCGGGTCCATGGCGATGAACATCGGCAGCGGCTCGAAGTTGGACGACCCGCCGGCAATGGTGATGCCGCCCTTCAGGAAGTCGGAGCTGAAGGCCTGGTGGTTGGTGTCGACGGCCATGATGTCGTCGTAGCGGGTGATCGACCAGTAGGGGCCGTGCTCGCTGTCGGCGACCCAGTGAACCGGATCCTCGGCCCGGAGGCGCTCGAAGATCGGCAGGACGGCGTCGGCCTGGAACAGCGCCGGCTGGGCCGGATCGAGGCTGTCGAGGGGGATGTCGTAGACCGGGTCGCGGGCCTTGGTGAGGTCGATCGATCCATCGCTCATGACGCGTTTCCCTTCTTGTCTGTTGACGCCATCGGAAGGCTTCGAACAACGTTTCACAAGGCCCCGAAAAGGGGGTGCGGGTTTGAGGATGGGACGATGAGCCGGATCTTCGGGGCGGTCTGCCAGAACGGCTATGTGGTGCGCGACATCCGTGCGGCCATGGATCACTGGGTGACGGTGCTGGGCGTCGGGCCCTGGTTCTTCATCGAGGACGTCAAGACCGACTGGTTCCGGCATCGCGGCCAGCCGTCGGATGTGAAGATGAGCATCGCCCTGGCCAACAGCGGCGACCTGCAGATCGAGCTGATCCAGCAGACCAATGACGCCCCCTCGATGTACCGCGAGTTCCTGGACGCCGGCCATGAGGGCCTGCAGCACATGAGCTACTGGTCCCGCGACTACCAGGGCCTCTACGACAGGGCGCTCGGCCTCGGCTACCGGGTCGGGCACGAGGGGCAGATCGGCGGCGAGCAGGGGCGGTTCGCCTATTTCGACACCCAGGGTCACCCGGGCACGGTGGTCGAGATCAGCGACATCAGCGGCGGCAAGGGCAAGTTCTTCGAGCACATCCGCCAGAAGGCCGCCGAGTGGGACGGGACGCGGCCAATCCGGCCGGTGGTCTGAGACAGCAGCGACGCCGCGAGCCCCGACGCCTCAGGGGCGGCGGACGGCCCGGATTGTCCCGCCGCCGGCCTCGCCGCAGAAGAAACGGTCGCCGCCGTCCGATTCCAGGCCGGAGACACTGGCCCCGGCCGGCATGTCGATCTGCTGCAGGACGTCCCCGGTCGTAGCGTCGATGCGCCGAAGGTCGCTCCGGTCGTCTTCCAGGGTGGCGTGCCAGAGGTCCCCGTCGACCCAGGTCACGCCGGTGACGAAGCGGTTGGAGGTGATCGTGCGCAGGACGGCGCCGGTCTCCGGGTCGACCTGGACGATGCGGCGGTCGCGATACTGCCCGACCCACAGGGTTCCCTCGGCCCAGGCCAGCCCGGAGCCGCCGCCGGCCGGGGCCGGGATGTCGGCCAGCACCCGGCCGTCCTCGGGATCGATCTTCAGGATGCGGTCTTCGGCGATCTGGAACAGGTGGCGGCCGTCGAAGGCGGTCCCGGCGTGGGCCGCGACGGTGAGGGCGCCCACCGTCTCGCCGCTGTCCGGGTCCAGGGCGGTGATCCGGTCACCGGAGGCGAACCAGACGCGCCGCCCGTCGAAGGTGACGCCATGGACCCTGTCCACCTCGGGAAACGGACCGTACTCGCGGAGGATCTCAGCCTGGGATCGTTGCATGGCCGCAGCCTAGACTCCCGGCAGGGCGGACGGGAGTAACAAGGGCGTCGCGGTTCCGGCGGCCGGCGGAACGGTCCAGCGCCGCGACCGGCCGAAACCGAGCGGCTCGGCCTTGCCCTCCGCCGACAGCGTTTCGAGCGCCCGCTGCACGGTGCGCTGGCTCGCCCCGAGCGCCAGGGCCAGGGCCGACGTCGACCACAGCTCGCCATCGCAGAGCAGGGCCAGCACCGCGGCGTGCCGCTCCTCGACCAGCGGCGCCAGGACGATGATCGGCGCGCCGTGGCGTGGCCTGAGGGCGAAGCCGCTGCGGGTGGCGATGACCTCCGCCAGGGGGCGTAGCTCGGCCCGCAGCCGGCCGATCTCCACCCGCAGGCGCGCCCGGTGGGACTCGTCCGCCTGTCGCCCGCCGAACGCCAGGCGGACGAGCCCGTCGCGGGAAACGCCTCCGGGCCAGGCCTCGCCAAGGGCGCGCGCCAGGGCGAAGAGCACAGGGCGGCGGGCGAGGGACACCGTCCGGTCCCCATGGCGCACCAGCCGGCGCAGACCATCGACCAGGAGGGCGTCCGACATCAGCAGGGCCTCGACCTGGTCCAGGCTCAGGGCGGAGTCCCGCCCCTCCGCGACGCGGCGGGCGGCGGGGCTGGCCAGCGCCTGCAGGGCCGTCTCGACCTCGGCCGTCAGGGCCGGGATGGCGGCCTCGCGCGCCGCCTCCCCGGCCCGGGCCAGGGCGGCCCTCGCGGCCGCGGCCCGCAGGCGGCGAATGGCGATGCCGGCGACCATCAGCTCATGGGCGGTTCGCAGGGCCGGATGAAGCCGGTCGGGGACAAAGCCCGCCAGGCCGGGCTCCGCCTCGTCGAGACGACCGATCAGGACCAGGCGGCGAAGCTGCAGGTGGCGGGCATGGGCGGCGTTGGCCTCGTCGCCCCGGGACCGCAGGGTGGCGAGGGCTCCGTCCAGCAGCCGCTCCGGCCAGCCCAGGTCCCGCGAGGCGAGGGCGACCTCGGCCTCGGCGACGACGCAGCGGGCCCGGGCGACCGCCTCCTTCGGACCGAAGGCCTGGCCCGCCCGTCGCAGCAGCCGGCGGGCCCGGCCAAAATCGCCCAGCTGCGCCATCGCGATGCCGCGCAGGGCCAGGGCCGGCGGATCTTCCCTCAGGGCGACCCGCTTGAGGGCGCCGAGCGGATCGCCGGCCGACAACGCCCGTCCGGCGGCGGTGATCAGGGAGTCCATCGCAATCCCGCCAAGTTTGTCACTCCCACCCCGCCGGTTCGCCGGTCCAAGTCTGGCTCATCCTGTCAAACCGCAAGGCGCTTCGACCATGACCAGATCCCCGCAAACCGACCACAAGGACAAGACGTCCGCCATGCAAATCCTGCCGATCGTCTCGCCGCAGGCCTGGGAGGCCGCCCGCCAGGCCCTGCTGGTCAGGGAGAAGGCCCACACCCGGGCTGGCGACGCTCTGGCCGCCGACCGCCGGCGGATGCCCTGGCAGCTGATCGACAGGCCCTATGCCTTTGAAGGGCCTGGCGGGCGGGTCGGCCTGCTCGACCTGTTCGAGGGGCGCCGGCAGCTGATCGTCTACCGGGCCTTCTTCGAACCCGGCGTCCACGGCTGGCCCGACCACGCCTGCCGCGGCTGCTCGATGGTCGCCGACCAGGTCGGCCACCTGGCGCACCTGAACGCCCGCGACACGACGCTGGCCTATGTCTCCCGCGCCCCGCAGGCGGACATCGCCGGCCTCAAGGACAGGATGGGCTGGGACATCCCCTGGTACAGCCTGACCGACGCCTTCGACGCCGACTTCGGGGTCGCCGAGTGGCATGGCCACAATGTCTTCATCCGCGATGGCGACCGCGTCTTCCGCACGTACTTCATCAACAACCGCGCCGACGAGGCGATCGGCACGGTCTGGAGCTACCTCGACCTGACCGCCCTTGGCCGCCAGGAGGCCTGGGAGGATTCGCCTGCCGGCTATCCCCAGGAGCCGCCCTACCGCTGGTGGAACTGGCATGACTCCTACGAGCCCACGGCGGCGCCCGACGAAACCTGGGCGGCGGTGTCGGACGCCGGGGTGGCCGCCTTCCGGAAGGCCCAGGGCGGTCCGGTCGAATGAGCGCCGGGCGTCTGGCGGCGGGGCTGTCGCTGGCGGCCGCGCCGACCTTCGCGGCCATGGCCCTGCTGACCCTGCTGTTTGAGCGGGGGGCGGCGGTCCCGTTCTGCGCCGGGGTCGGCTTTCCGCTTGGCGGCATGGCGCCGATGTACCTGCTGATGAGCGGGTTTCATCTGGGGCCGTGGCTGACGCGCCTGATGGATGCGGGCGACGGCGTCCGGTGATCGGCCCCCCGGCAGAGCCGGGGGCCGGGGATGGCGCCTAGGCGGTGCGCATACTCGGTAGCCGCAGGGCGACATAGACCAGGGCGGCGGTGACGAAGGCAGGCAGGGTGGCGCCGACGTCGGGCAGCAGGCGGCCGACGCCCTGGTAGGCGGCGATGCCGGCCGCCCAGGCGGCGAGGCCCGCCCAGTTGAGGCCCGGGGTGGCGGCGTTGGGGTCGGGCCGCCAGGGCCGGACCACGAAATGGTCGGTCAGCAGCACCCCGAACAGCGGCGCGAACACCGAGCCGATCAGCAGCAGGAAGCTCTCGTAGTTGCCGAGCGGGGCGACCAGGGCGATGGCCGTGCACAGCACGCCAAAGCCCAGCGCCAGCCGCGCCGGTCTGGCCCGCACCAGGGTGGCGGTGGAGACGGCGGCCGAATGGATGTCGGCGAAGGTGTTGTCGGTCTCGTCGATGACGATCAGCAGCAGGGCCACCCCGCCGCCGGCCGCCGCCAGGGCGGCGATCAGCATGCCCTCGCCGCCGCCGACCGCCAGGGCGTAGGCGGCGCCCAGGCCCATGAACCAGACGTTGGCCAGGAGGTAGCCGAGCGCGCTGCCGCGGAACATGGCCCGGGGCGTGCGGCCAAACCGGGTGTAGTCGGCGATCAGCGGCAGCCAGGACAGCGGCATGGCCACCACCAGGTCGACCCCCGAGGCGAACGAGATCTCGCCGGTCCCCGGCCGGGCCCACAGGGCGGCCAGGTCATGCTCGGCCAGCAGCCGCCATGTCAGCCAGGCGGCCCCGGCCAGCAGCAGCCACAGGCCCCAGGCCCGCAGGAAGCGCCGCACGAACGACACCGGCCCAAGGAACGCCAGCCCGGTGGCCAGGGCCCCGAACAGCAGGGTCCAGACCACGGCGTTCGAGACCCCGAAGGTCTGTTTGGCGAGGGCGTCGGCGGCTTCGCGCATGGCGATGATCTCGAAGGCGCCCCAGCCGACCAGCTGCACCACGTTCAGCACCGTCGGAACGGCCGCCCCGCGCGCGCCCAGCGCCGGCCGGAGCGAGCCCATGGCCGACAGCCCGGTCTCGGCCCCGACCATGCCGGCCCCGGCCAGCAGCAGCACCCCCAGCACCGTGCCGACCAGGATGGCCCCGAAGGCCGCCGGCAGGCTGAGGCCGGGCACCAGGAAGGCGCCGGCCTGCAGCACCAGCAGGCCGAGGCCGAGGCTGAACCACAGGGAGAACATGTCCAGCGCCCCGAACACTCGCGCGCCGGCCGGCACCGGGGTCAGCGGATCGTAGGAGTCCTTCAGGGCGTCGGGGGTCGTGTCGTCGGGCTGGGCCATGGTCCAAGGTCTAGCAGGTTGGGGCGGGCTGAACAGACGCCCCCGCGCGGGCGGCGCTTATCGAAGCGGCGGACCATTATACCGCGAGCGGCCTGGGAGGGCCCGGCCTACAAAAAAGGCGACGCCTGCGGTTGGCGGCCCGCCGACCGGCCAAACCCCCGAACCCGTGGGCTTTCCCGTAGGCCAAGGCGCGGCGAATGTAGGTCGGACCGTAGGCCGGTGTGTAGGCCGAGGCGCAGGGTTTGTAGGCGCCAAGGCGGCTGGCGCGGCCTACGCCCCGCCGTTCAGCTGGCCGGCGCGGCGTGGATGCCCGAAAATCCAGGTGAATATGTCTAGCCATATTATTCAAAGCCCAAGCAGGCGGGCGTTTCAGCGCTATTGCGGCAGCCAGCCTTCGTCGCGCAGACGGGCGATCCGGGCCCGGGAGACCGGCGCCTCCAGGCCGCCGGTCAGCCTCAGGCGCAGGTTGCGGCCGTCCTCGAGCCAGCCTTCAACGGCCTTGCGGGCGACCCACCAGGAGCGGTGGGTCTGGGCGCCTTCGAGGTCCTGGAGGCCGGCCATGGCCTGGCCCAGCGACATCAGAACCAAGGCCGAGCCGCGCGGGGTGTGGACCCGGACGTAGTGGTCCTCCATCTGCAGGCAGAGCACCTCGCGGCCAAGCTCGAAGGGCAGGCGGTCGCGCGGATCGGCGGCGTGGGGCGCGGGTTTTTCTCCGGCGCGAGGCAGGACGCGCCAGAGGATCAGGCCGCTGGCCAGGGCGCTGATCGCCAGGCACTGGCCGTACCATTCGAGGACGCCAACGTCGCCGACCCGCGGCCAGATCGACAGGGCGAGCAGGCGGCTGAGCGCGGCCATCGGGGCGGAGAGGACGGCCACCGCCGCTGGCGCCCAGCCCCAGAGGGGCCAGCCCCGGCGGCCGGCGAGGCGGGCCAGCAGCGGCAGGACCAGGCCGAACAGCAGCGAGCCGGCCCACAGGGTCGAGGTCCAGTAGATGAGCCGCACGGCCAGGCCGCCGTTCAGGTAGCTGCCGAACGGGCCGATCACCCCCAGGAAGATGCCGAGCAGGGTCGACAGGCCAAAGCCGATCGCCAGCGGCATACCCCGTTTTGGAAAAAGCGCGTCCCGACCCATGGCCCATCCTAGCCGGTCGCGGGCGGCGACGCATGTCCGTTCGCCGCGCCGCGAACCCGTTCGCCCGTTGGCGAAACGGCGGTGGCGGGGCGGCCGGACCGGTCGCAAACGGCGGTCATCGCAACCGGAGCCCACCCATGATCGCCGCCCTCGCCCTTGCCGCCATCCTCGCCGCTGCCCCGC
>SDZP01000478.1 GCA_004144935.1 Caulobacteraceae bacterium
AGCGAAGGCTCATAGGTGTCATCGAACTCGAGCGCGGCGGCCATGCTGGCATTCAGGCGCGCCGCCGATTCGGCCGGCAGCCGGGTTGTGGTGCCCAGCACCAGGGCCTCGCCCTTGCCGCCGGCGGCGCGGCTCCACTCGGCCAGCTGGCGGATGCCGTCGGCGCGGATCGCCGGCAGCGCCACCGCGACGGTGTCCAGGATCTGGATCCGGGTGGCCTCGACCACCTCGGCCGGCAGGTCCTGGTAGCGGGTGTTCAGGCAAAAGTCGGCAAGGGCGAGAATCGCGTCCGGACCGGGCGCCGCCGGCGCTGCTGCCGCCTTGGCGGCATCGGATCCGGCCCAGGCCGGGCCCGCGGCCCAGGCCGCCGCGCACAGCGCCGACAGCTGGACGAAGCTTCTGCGTTGGATAGGCATCGTCGCGCTCCTCAGTAAACCGGGCGGCTGGCGGCGCCTGCGGCGGCAGCGGCGCGCTTGCCGCCATCGCGCAGCATGATCCAGGCCAGGCCGGCCCAGGAACCGGCGAAGGCGACCAGGTCGTAGTTGCGGATCGGCCGGAAGGTGGTATAGAACAGGCCGGTGGAGCCGATGTAGGCGGCCGCCGTCAGCGCGGCGCAGGCGACCAGCGCCACCAGGCGGTAGTTCCCCTGCCACACCGTGGCCGGCGCGGCGGCTGGCGGCGCGGCGCTTGCCAGCACCCGGGCAGCCCGGTCGCCCATCCACAGCCACATCGGCTCCAGGCGCGGCTTGCACACGGCGGCCATCCAGCCGCTGTAGGCCAGGAGCAGCACGCCGTTCATGAACAGTTCCTGCGGCCCGGTGAACAGCTGGCGCGGCATCGCCACGATGAAGGTATTGAGCCAGAAGATATTGACGGTGGCCGGGAATTCCAGGATCAGGCCCAGCAGGGTGAAGCGGTTAAAGAAGATCATCGCCCCGGTGACGATCTCCAGGTACTTGATCGCCTGGTACAGGTAGATGTTGGCATTGGCCTGCACCCACTCGCCGCCCGGACCCGGGATCTCGGGGACGTAGCCGGTGAGCGCATAGCGAATGCCGGAAAACAGCAGGTGCGCGCCAAAATACAGCCGCAGCCAGTGCACGATGTAATACCACGCCGATTGCTTGGACATGCCGATACTCCTTCAGTGGTGATCGAGCCGCCGTGGCCGCCGCACGCTGGCGCGCGGCCGCGGCGTAGAGGTCAGAAGCGCCAGGTCAGGCCGGTGGCCAGTCCCGTGACGGACTTGCCGGGCGCCGGCACCGGACTCTGGAATACTGGCACGCGTCCGGCTGCGTCCTGGGTCAGGTGTGTGGCGGCCACCATCAGCATCAGGCTGCGGCTCATCTGGTAGGTGTAGGCCACGCCGTAGCTGGTGGCGTCGCTGTCGGCGTTGCCGCTGTCGTACTGGCCGTAGGTCATGCGCACTGCGCCGCGCTCGCTCACGGGAATCACCGCCCCGACCAGCTTGACCGTTTCGGTATTGCCGTTCAGGACTCCGCCGCCAGAGGCGCGGGTCGGATCGGTGGCGTCGCGCCGCACATAGCTGAAGTAAGGCTGGACCGGGCCGGACTGGTAGCGCAGGCCCAGCGCGAACTCAGACACCGCTTCGGTGGCGGCAACGGCGCCCGCGCCCGGGGTAGCGCCGGCGCGCACATACAGCACGCCCATCTTCAGGGGGCCGGTGCTGTAGTCGAACGAGGCTTCGATCAGGTCGGCCTGGGTCGGCTGCCCCTCGTCCAGGCTATAGGACAGGCGCGCCTGGGCGCCGCCCATCTGTGGCGAAATGTAGCCGATGGTGTTTTCGGTACGGGTGGTCGGATTGATCAGGAAGCCGGACGACTTGCCGGTGCCCGACGCGCGCCCCGGCACCGGCGCCCCGAGCGTGGTCAGGACGCCCCAGGAATCCATGGGCGGCAGCAACATCGGGTCGTAATCAGGCAGGAAATTATAGATCGGCCCCTGCTGGCGGCCGAGCCGGAGCGCGCCGAGTTCGCGGTTTTCCAGTTCCACGTAGGCCTGGCGGCTGAATACGCGGTTGGCGTTGCCGCTGGTCGAACTCGGGGTGCCGGTGTCGAGGTTGATGCCGGCCTCGAAGCGGGCGCCGACGCGCCAGCCATTGCCCAGGTCCTCGCCGGCCAGGAAGCCGAGGCGCGAACCGGAGCCGCCGGTGTGCAGCGCGGTCTTGCTGGCGCCTTCGGTACGGTACTTGACGATGGCCAGGTCGGCCACGCCGTAGACTTTGACGCCCGTCTGCGCCTGCGGGGTACTGGAAAGGCCCTGGGCCGAGGCAAGGGCCTTTCCAGTACCCCGCAGGCGCAGACGGGCGTCAAAGTCTACGGCGTGGCCGACCTGGCCATCGTCAAGTACCGTACC
>SDZP01000092.1 GCA_004144935.1 Caulobacteraceae bacterium
CTGCGCGAACAGCGGCGCGCTGCGTAGGCGCATCTGCATCAGCTGCGGGTCACCTTGGGCACGAACATGTAGCCTTCGCTGCGGATCGTGCGGATCAGTTCGCCGCCGTTGCTGCCGTCGTCCAGCTTCTTGCGCAGGCGGCTGATCTGCACGTCGATGGCGCGGTCATAGGCGTCGGAATCGCGGCCCCGGGCCATGTCGAGCAGCTGGTCGCGGGTCAGGATGCGTTGCGGCCGCTCGACGAAGGCGCGCAGCAGGGAGAACTCGCCGCTCGACAGGTTGACCACGACGCCCTCGGGAGAGCGCAGCTCGCGGCGCACCAGATCCAGCTTCCAGCCGGCGAAATGGCAGTTGGCGCTCATCCCGTCCTCGACCGGATGCGGCTCGGCGCGGCGACGCAGCACGGCCCGGATACGGGCCAGCAGTTCGCGCGGATTGCAGGGCTTGGGCAGGTAGTCGTCGGCTCCCAGCTCCAGGCCGACGATGCGGTCGGTGTCCTCGCCCATGGCCGACAGCATGATGATCGCCGGCCCGCCCGGCTGGGCGGTCAGACGACGGCAGATGCTGAGGCCGTCCTCGCCCGGCATCATGACGTCGAGCACGATCAGGTCGAAGGGCCCCCGGGCGATCGCCTGCTCCATGGCGCGGCCGTCGCCGGCGGTTTCGACCTGGTAGCCATGCTGGCTGAGAAACTCCGAAACGACGTCGCGAATCCCCGGGTCGTCATCGACCATCAGGATGCGGGCGGGCGCTTCGGTCTGGCTCTGCGCCTCGAGGGTCATGGTCTGCTCCATCCCGGCATAATGGCCGGCCCTTGTCTCGACACGATTGCAGGGCCGACATACGGGTGCAATCCACAGGCCGTTGAAACAGGCCGGCAGTAACCCAACCCTCGTGAGTGCCTACATGATCCGTCGCCTCGCCGTCGCCTCCCTTCTGCTGGCCGCCGCCGGCGCCGCCGCCTTCGCCCAGCCGCACAATCCGGACATCAACAACGACGGCTTCATCAGCAGGGCCGAGAACCTGGCGGCGATGGACCACGGCTTCGCCCGCATGGACGCCGACAAGGACGGCGCCATCGGCCCCGCGGAACAGGCCAGGATCGCCAAAATGATGGGCGGCAGGAACATCCTCGCCCCGGCCGACCTCGACAAGGACGGCAAGGTCTCCAAGGCCGAACTGGTCAAGGCGTCCAACTACCGGTTCGACCAGGCGGACGCTAACAGGGACGGCAGGCTGGACAAGGCCGAGCAGGCGACCCTGCGGGCCAATCGCGGCGGCTAGGGCCTCACCGAAGCGGTCGATGAACAGCTCAAGTCCTCCTGCGTAAACGCCCAGCGCTGAAGGTTTCAGGCCGCTGAACGCATCGTCTGTGCCTGCTTCAGCCGCACCAGCGCCCCGTGCAGCGCCTCGGCGTCGACGCCATGGAGCATGACCCGGTCAGCGGTGCCCAGCGTCGTCATGGCGGTCAGGGGGCCACGGTTCCGCACCAGGCCCATGGCCCGGGGCTCGTCCAGGATGACCCCGACATAGG
Organism: Caulobacteraceae bacterium; assembly: GCA_004144935.1. GTDB lineage: Bacteria > Pseudomonadota > Alphaproteobacteria > Caulobacterales > Caulobacteraceae > Caulobacter. Next base: position 1,535 of record SDZP01000092.1, read on the forward strand.
CGGCGAAGGTCTCGTCGAACTGCAGGCTGTGGGAGGCGCGCTCGAAGGCGGCCTTGGGCAGGAAGAGGGCGTACATGACGGTGTAGACTTCGATGGCGGTCTGCAGGTCGATGATGTTGAGGGGGCCGTCGGGCATGGCCTCTAGCCCGAAATCGTCGCTGATCATGCTGAGGTCGAGGACGGCCGGCTTCGACAGCCGTCGGCCCTGGGCGGCCAGCGACTGGTTCAGTTGGATGATGAGGTTGAAGACGTTGAGGTCGTGCAGCAGGAAGAGGTTGGCCTTCAGGTCGGCCAGCTTGGTCGGCCGTAGCGGCGGGATGTCGATCTCCACCGGGCCGGCGTTGGCCTGCAGAAATTCAAGCACTTCGGTCCCGACGTGAAAGTGGCGCAGGACCAGCGCGTTGGCCTCCGGGGTGACGAAGGTTTTCAGGCCCCAGTGAATGAAGCCGTGCAGGGCGGCGTTGCCGTCCGGCGCGCCGGGCAGCAGCATGCGGACCAGGCGGATGAGCACGAACAGAACCCGCACCACCGGCCGGATCAGGTGGAAGAGGTAGCGGCGCGACCAGCGCTGCTGATCCTGCAGGTAGGCGGCCTTGGCCGAGGCGGTGAAGGGCGTGCTGTCGTCGAGGGCCAGAGCCAGCCAGGGACTGGGATCCGCCGGGTCGTAGGGGCGCGTCATGCCAGCATCTCGGCGATCTGCAGGGTGTAGAGGCGGGCGGTGACGCTGGCGGTCTTGACGATGCGGGCGGCGATCGCCTCGTCGGGCAGCACCATCTCCAGCATCTGGCGGAATTCCTCGATGTGCTCGGCGTCGTTGTCGCCGTGGTAGAGCAGGAAGCGTACCGCCTCGGGCGGCAGGTCCAGACGCTTGCGGACCAGGGCGCCCCATTCGGCCGCCTTGATCGAGCCCAGGCCCTCGATGATCCACATGGCCCCCAGCAGGCCGAACGGATTGGGCTTCCCCGCCTCGTGGAACATCCAGGCGGTCAGGGCCTCGGTGCCGATGTTGGGCTCGGCGCCCCGAATGACGGCGATGTCGCCGCCGGCGGCGACGAAATCTTCCTCGAGCAGGCGGTAGTCGCGGTGCTCAGTCACCGCGTGGCGCAGGACGGTGGATCGCAGGTCGAAATGAGCTTCGTCGATACTCGAGGCCGCGCGGGCCATCCACTGGGCGCCGTCGCGCACTTGCTGGCGCAGGCCGACGAGGAAGGCCTGGTAGTCAGGGAGCGTGAAGCGGCCGGCGGTCAGGCGACGGATGATCGGGGTCGCCTCGAGGTCCTGTTCGAACTGCGTAAAAACGACAGTCAGCCGCCGAAGAACATCCGCCACCGGTTCGGAGGGCGCGCTCATACCACCTCCAGCAGGATGAAGCCGACCATGGCCCGGCCGCTTTCGGGGACGATGCAGAGCACCGTCTGGCCCTTCAGCAGTTTGCCCGACCGCATCAGGCGGGACAGCATGATCCAGATCGACGCCGAGCCGACGTTGCCGACCTCGGAGAGCACGGAGAACCAGCGCTCCTCGGGGATCATGCCCCTGGTGTTGCGTAGCAGATCCACGATTTCCTGACGGATCGAGCGGGCCGAGTAGTGGCAGAGCAGGTGGTCGACGGCGTCCGGAACGATGGAGCCCTCGTCGACCCGTTGGAGGTAGACCCCGATCCAGGCGCGGATGATCTTCTTCAGCAGCGTGAAATCCTGCTGCAAGGGAATCGCCCCGGCGGCATGGGAGGCCATCGGGCCGGCCAGACTCCAGCCGCCTTCGGCCAGATCGCGGTCGCCCTCCACCGCCCCGGCCCACATGCAGGGCCCGAAGGCGCCGGCCAGGGAGGTCAGCTCCATCGAGCGGATGCGCAGGGACAGACCGTCCGGCTTCGGCTGCGGCTCGATGACGATGGCTCCGGCCCCGTCCGACAGAGTAAAGCGCAGGAAGTCGGCCTCCGGATGCAGCCGGCCCTTGGCGTCGACCAGGTCGCCGCCGTCGTAGAAGGACGGCCGGAACCAGCGGGAGGAGAATTCTCCGGCGCAGGCCACGGCCCGGTCATGCTCGCCCGCCTTGATCATCAGCCAGGCCGACTTGGCGGCCATCAGGGCCGAGGCGCAGACAGACTGGAAGCTGGCGATCTCCATCGGCCCAGCCCCTAGCGCCCCCTGCACCTGGCTGGCGTGGCCGGGGACCAGCAGATCGCCCTGGGTGGTGCCGGCCGCGAGGAACTGCAGTTCTTCCAGGCCAAGGCCTGCGTCGTCCAGCGCCCCGCGCACGGCGGCGGCGCACATCGAGGCGTTGCTGTGCGATGACCGACCGCGGTGGTCGAGGGCGTAATGGCGGGTCTCGATGCCGTTCCAGCGCAGGGCCCGGCGGCCAAAAACGCTGTCGCGACCGCCGACGCGGCCGAGATGGTCCTCCATGCCGTCGTTGTCGATCGGCGGTCCGGGCAGAAACTCGGCGACGCCGGTGATATAGGCTTCCCGCGTCATTGGAAGACCGAGGCGGGGGAGGGGACATGGCGGCCGGTCAAGCCTTGCGCAATCTGGCGATCGCGGCTCCGCCCGCGCTGGCGCTGAACGCGGCCGTCGTGGCGTGGGCCAGGCCCCTGGCGCCCGACTTCATCCTGCTCAGCTACGGCGTGGTGCTCTTCTGGACCTTGGTCGGCGCGGCCGGCATCGTCCTCGTGCACGGCCTGCTGGCCCGGCGGGGTCCCGGCGCGGTCGCACGGATCTGGAAATGGGTCGCGTTGGCGCTCGGGCTGACGGTATTGCCGGATCTGGCGATGCTGCTCATCGGCCAGGTCTTTCCAGGCCAAACGGTGGGGGCGGTGTGGGTGCTGATCCTGTTGCACGCCACCTGCGCCGGCGCCGTGATGGCGACCTCGCCCCTGTGGCGGCCCAAACCCTGATCGCCCCAACGCACCAACACCCCGCGCCGCGGATCGCCTGATCCGCTCCAGCCCTCACGGTGTGCCCGGTTGCCCCGGCAGCCTCATCCCCAGAAAGGGGGCGTCGGTCAGCTGTAGCGCGGGGCCAGGTCTTCGGTGGGCTCGCTCCGGGTCGTCCCCAGCGCGATGTCGGAGACGTAGGGATTGGTCTTGCGCTCAAAGCCCAAGGTGCTCATCGGGCCGTGGCCCGGCACGAAGCTGACGTCGTCGCCCAGCGGCCAGAGCTTGGTCGAGATGGCCTCGATCAGGTCGTTGAAGTTGCCGCGCGGAAAGTCGGTGCGGCCGATGGAACCCTTGAACAGCACGTCGCCGACCTGGGCGAAACGCGCCTCGCGGTGGAAGAAGATCACATGGCCGGGCGTGTGGCCGGGGCAGTGGACGACCTCGAACCGGGTCTCGCCGAGGGTGACGACGTCGCCGTCGTACAGCCAGCGGTCGGGGGTGAAGCTCCTGGCTTCCGGAATGCCATACTGCTTGCCGCTGGCCTCGATGCGGTCGATCCAGAACTGGTCGTCGGGGTGCGGGCCCTCGATGGGCACGCCGGTCAGGTCCCTGATGGCGGCGGCGGCGCCGGCGTGGTCCATGTGGCCGTGGGTGATGAGCACCTTCTCCAGCGTGACGCCGTAGGTCTCCAGGCCCTTCATCAACCGCTCGACCTCGCCGCCGGGATCGATGATCGCCGCCTTCATGGTCTTGGTGCACCAGACGATGGTGCAGTTCTGCTGCAAAGGGGTGACCGGCGCGATGGCGACCTGGATAGGGGGGACGCTCAAGGGGCGCTCCTGAGGTTTGAGGTTCGCCCATATGATCGGTGTTCAGGCGGGGGATTGAAACCCCGGACACGAAAAAGGCCCGGGATCGCTCCCGGGCCTCGTCCGTATCGGGTTGGCGGCAAGCCTAGTCGGGCTTGTTGCTGTCGCCGATGCCGTGCAGCTCGGCCTGCATCGGGCCGGGGCCCGGACCGTCGTCGTCGATCTGCCGCAGGCCCTTGCCGAGGCGCGAGTTGCGGAAGCCGTAGCCGATGTAGATCAGCGCGCCGAGGCTGAGATAGCCGGTCAGCAGGATGGCCGGGATGGGATCGCCGGTCAGCGCCTTGACGATGATGTCCTCGACCAGCGGGCCGGTCATGACCAGGGCGAAGAAGATGCCCAGCACCGGCACGGGGCCGATCCAGACCTTCGGGCCCTTCTTGACGATGGTGAAGACCAGCCAGATGGCCAGCACGATGGCGCAGATGATGGCGCCTTGCGTGACCCAGGTGGAGTTCAGCAGGAACTTGAAGAAGGCCAGGAAGGCGGCGATCACCAGGGCCGCCACCAGCACCATGACCGGCTGCGGCACGAGGCCGCCGCCGCCCGGGATGCGGAACGGACGGTTCAGGTCCTTGTTGCTGGTGCGCAGGTACATGACGCTTAGGCAGACGATGCCGAACGCCGTGGCGGTGCCCAGGCTGACCAGGTCGCCGAGGATCTCGATCGGCAGGAAGGCGGCGGTAATGGCGATGGCGACGCCGAGCACGATGGTGCCGACCCAGGGGGTGCGGAACTTGTCATGCAGGGTGGCGAAGAACTTCGGCAGCAGGCCGTCGCGGGCCATGGCGTAGAAGACCCGCGTCTGGCCGTAGGTCAGGATCAGCATGACCGAGGACAGGCCGGCGACGGCGCCGACCTTGATCAGGACCGAGAACCAGTCGGTGCCCATGCGGTCGACGGCCAGGGCGATCGGGGCGGGGACGCCCAGTTCGCGGTAGTCGACGATGCCGGTCAGGACCAGGGCGATCAGCATGTAGAGGATGGTGCAGGCGATCAGGCTGCCGAGGATGCCGAAGGGGATGTCCTTCTGCGGGTTCTTGGCCTCGGCCGCGGCGGTGGAGACCGCCTCGAAGCCGACGTAGGCAAAGAAGATCACCGAGGCGGCGCGGAAGACGCCGGGCAGGCCGTATTTGAAGCCCCCTTCGTTCTCCGGCATGAACGGGGTCCAGTGATCGACCGCCGTGGCCTGGTGGTTGAAGAGGAACATCGCGCCGACGCCGACGAACAGCAGCAGCACGCCGACCTTGATGAAGACGATGACGTTGTTGACGCTGGCGGATTCGGAAATCCCGACGACCAGCAGCGCGGTCACCGCCAGGATGCCGAGGGCCCCCAGGAAGTTGCCGCCGCCGCCGGTGACGAAGGTCAGGCCGCCGTCGCTCTGCACCGCCTGGACGAAGGAGGTGGTCCATTCCGGGGGGATGATCACATGGAAGTTGGCCAGCAGGCTGACCACGTTGCCGGACCAGCCGGCGGCCACGGTCGAGGCGGCGATGCCGTATTCCAGCACCAGCAGCCAGCCCATGACCCAGGCGAACAGCTCGCCGAGCGTGGTGTAGCTGTAGGTATAGGCCGAGCCCGCCACCGGCATGGTGGAGGCCAGTTCCGCGTAGCAGAGGCCGGCGAAGACGCAGGCGAAGAAGGCGACCACGAACGACAGGATCACGGCCGGACCGGCGAAGTTGGCGGCGGCGTTGCCGGTCATCACATAGATGCCGGCGCCGATGATGCAGCCGATGCCGAGGAACAGCAGGTTCCAGGCCCCCAGTGTCCGCTTCAACTGGTGCGTGCTGGCCTCGCGCTGCACCTGCTCGATGCTCTTGCGCCAGAAAAGTCGATTTCCGCGATGCGCGGCGTCTGCGGACATAAGTCTCGCTCCCCGAAAGGCCGGCTCCCCGCCGACGAACATGGCGCGGACGTTAGCAGTAAAGTCGCGCCGCGCAACGGCTTGCGGTGACGGCGCGGCATTCGGGCACTAAACGCGTTGCGACATGCTGCCGATCGAGGAAATCCTGCCCGAACTCAGGGCCGCGCTGGACAGCGGGATTAACGCCGTCCTGGTCGCCCCGCCGGGGGCGGGCAAGACCACGCGGGTTCCGCTGGCCCTGCTGGACCAGCCGTGGGCGGACGGAAAGCTGATTCTGCTGGAGCCCCGCCGCCTGGCCGCCCGCGCCGCCGCCGCCCGCATGGCCTCGACCCTCGGCGAGCGGGTGGGGGAGACCGTCGGCTACCGGGTGCGGATGGATTCCAAGGTCTCGGGCAAGACCCGGATCGAGGTGGTCACCGAGGGCGTCTTCACCCGCATGATCCAGGACGACCCCGGCCTCGACGGCGTGTCGGCGGTGCTGTTCGACGAGTTCCACGAGCGCAGCCTGGACGCCGATCTTGGCCTCGCCCTGGCCCGCGACAGCCAGACCCTGCTGCGCGACGACCTGCGCCTGCTGGTGATGAGCGCCACCCTCGACGGGGCGGCGGTGGCGCGGCTGCTGGACGGGGCGCCGGTGATCGAGAGCCAGGGCCGCGCTTTCCCTGTCGAGACCCGCTACCTTGGCCGCGATCCGGCCGCCCGGCTGGAGCATCAGGTGGTCAAGGCCGTGCGCAAGGCGCTGGCCGAGGAGACGGGGAGCATCCTGGTCTTCCTGCCGGGGCAGGGCGAGATCCTGCGCACCCGCGACTGGATCGCCGAGGCCGGGGTGGCGGCCAACGTCGACCTCTGCCCGCTGTTCGGGGCGCTCGATCCGCGCGAGCAGGACGCGGCGATCAGCCCGGCCCCGGCCGGGCGGCGCAAGGTGGTGCTGGCCACCTCCATCGCCGAGACCAGCCTGACCATCGAGGGCGTCCGCGTGGTCATCGACGGCGGCTTCGCCCGCGTCCCGCGCTACGATCCGGCCAGCGGCCTGACCCGTCTGGAGACGGTGCGCGTCTCCCGCGCCGCCGCCGCCCAGCGCCGGGGCCGGGCCGGCCGCACCGAACCCGGCGTCTGCTATCGCCTGTGGGAGGAGCCGGAGACGCGGGCCCTTGTCCCGTTCGCGCGGCCGGAAATCCTCGAGGCGGACCTGTCGGGCTTCGCCCTCGACCTGGCCCGCTGGGGCGCCCGCGATCCCGCCGACCTGGCCTTCCTCGACCCGCCGCCCGCCGGCGCCTTCGCCGAGGCGCGCAGCCTGCTGGCCCGCCTCGAAGCGCTGGACGAAGCCGGCGGCCTGACCGCCCACGGCCGGCTGCTGTCGGACCTGCCGCTGCCGCCGCGCCTGGCCCACATGGTCATTCGCGGCGCGGCCGGCGGGCAGGGACCGCTGGCGGCGCGCATCGCCGCCCTGTTGACCGAACGGGGCCTTGGCGGCCGCGACGCCGACCTGCGCCACCGGCTGGAACAGTTCGAACGCGACCGCTCGCCCCGGGCCCGCGACGCCCGCACCCTGGCCGAGCGCTGGGCCCGCGCCGCCGGCCGGCCCCCGGCCCAACCGCCGCTCGATGTCGGCCTGCTGCTGGCCGAGGCCTTTCCTGAGCGGGTGGCCAGGGCGCGCGGCAAGGCCGGCGAGTTCCAGCTGGCCAGCGGCCGCGGCGCCCACCTCGAACCGACCGACGCCCTGGCCCGCGAACCCTGGCTGGCGATCGGCGAACTGGGCGGCGGCGCGGCCCGCGACCGCATCCTGCTGGCCGCGCCGCTCGATCCGGACCTGCTGCGCACCGCCTTCGCCTCGCGGCTGACCAGGGAGGACCGCCTGGAAATCGAGCCGGACGGCAAGGTCCGGGCCCGGCGGCTGCTGCGGCTGGACCGGCTGGTCATCGAGGACCGGCTGGTCGACAAGCCCGACAAGGCGATGATCGCCGCCGCCCTGTTGGGGCATGTCCGCCGCGAGGGTCTGTCGGCGCTGCCGATCGGGGAGGGCGCGGGGTCGCTGCTGGAGCGCGTCCGCTTCCTGCATACCCGGGATTCGAACTGGCCCGATCTGTCGGAAACGGCCCTGATCGCAAACCTGGACGACTGGCTCGGCCCCATCCTCGAAGGCCGCCGCACCCTGGCCAGCCTCAGCGACAACGACCTCGAGAACGCCCTGCGGACCCTGATCCCCTGGGATGTCCAGAAGCGCCTCGACGCCGCCGCGCCGGCCCGCTGGACAGCGCCGACCGGTTCGCGCCTGGCCATCGACTACGCCGCCGAGGCCGGGCCGACGATCTCGGTGCGGGTGCAGGAACTGTATGGCGTCGAGGTCCATCCCACCGTCGGCGGCGAGCCCCTGGTGCTGGCCCTGTTGTCGCCGGCCCACCGCCCGATCCAGGTGACCCGCGACCTGCCGGCCTTCTGGCGCGGGTCGTGGAAGGACGTGCGAACCGACATGAAAGGACGGTATCCGCGGCACCTCTGGCCGGAGGAGCCGTGGAAGGCCGCGGCGACGACGCGCGCGAAGCCGCGGGGGACTTGAGGCGCGGTTCCTTCTCCCGCTTGTCGGGAGAAGGTGTCGGCGTAGCCGACGGATGAGGGCAGCACCGGATCGTCCGGGTGCGCTCGTTCTGGCGCATACGGCGCCTCGCTCATCTTCTTCAGCCGGTGCTGCCCTCATCCGACCCCTTCGGGGCCACCTTCTCCCGACAAGCGGGAGAAGGGATCAGAGGAGCCGGTCCGTCACCGCATAGATCATGATCCCCGTCGCCACCGACAGGTTAAGACTGTCGGCCCGGCCGCGCATGGGGATCTTCACGTTCACGTCGCAGGCCTCGGCCAGCTCCGGCGGCAAGCCCTGCGCCTCGTTGCCCATCAGGATCAGCGTCGGCGCCCGGTAGTCGGCGCTGTGCTGGTTGACGCTCGCCGTCAGCAAGGTGCCGACCACCGACCCCGGCCAGTCCCGACGCCAGGCGAGGAATTCCTCCACCGTCGCCCGCGCCACCGGCACGGCGAAGATCGAGCCCATGGTCGCCCGCACGCCCTCGACCGAATAGGGATCGCAGCAGTCGCCGACCAGGATCACCCCGCCGCAGCCGGCCGCGTCGGCGGTGCGGATGATGGTCCCGAGGTTGCCGGGGTCGCGCACCGCCTCCAGCGCCACCCAGCAGGGGGCCGAGCCCGGCTCGATGTCCGACAGCGGCGTGAAGGTCTGGCGGAAGACGCCGACCACCGCCTGCGGGTTTTCCTTACGCGACACCTTCTCGAGAATGTCGCGGTTGACCTCCAGCACCTCGCCGCCATGCGCCAGCGTCATGGCCGCGGCCGCGCGGGTGAGGGGGTGCTCGGCCGCGTCGGGCCCGTGCAGCAGGTAGCGGGGCGCATGGCCCAGCTCCACCGCCTCGGTGACGATCTTCAGCCCTTCGGCGAGGAAAAGGCCCGTTTCCTCGCGCTCCTTGCGCATGTGCAGGGCGCGCACGGCCTTCACCGTCGGATTGCCCAGGGAGGTGATGGTGCGGCTGCTCATTCGCCCGACCACCTGGCGAAGAACGACAGCCCGATCTCGCGCGTCCCGTCCTCCTGCACCAGGGCCAGCT
>SDZP01000093.1 GCA_004144935.1 Caulobacteraceae bacterium
TTCAGGCGTCGGAACCGGTGCAGGCCGCCGCGCCGGAGCCTGCTCCGGCTCCGCAACCGGCGGCTCCGGCCGAGCCCGATCCCAACGAAATCACCGCCCCGCCGGAAAAACCCAAAAAGGGTTGGTGGCGCCGGTGAGCAACCCGCACTAGTCTTTGAAAGACCGCGCGGGGGCGCAAACGGAGTAGTTTGACCTGATGAGCTCCCGCGCATTCTCTCCCTGGCGGCCGCTTCGCGCGGCCATCGCCGGCCTGACGGCGGCCAGCCTGGTGCTGACCGCCGGCCTGCCGGCCTTCGCCCAGGGGGTCTCGCTGCTGCGGGACACCGAGATCGAGGAAATCCTCCACGCCGAGGCCGATCCTCTGATCGCCGCGGCGGGGCTGACTCCCAAGGACGTCACCATCCTGCTGGTCGGCGACAAGACCCTCAACGCCTTCGCGACCCAGGGCCAGACCCTGGGCTTCAACACCGGCCTGATCCTCGAGACCGAGAACCCCAACCAGCTCAAGGGCGTCATGGCCCACGAGGTCGGACACCTGGCCGGCGCCCACCCGCTGCGCTCCGGCGACATGCAGAACGCGGGCCTGCGCCCGATGCTGCTGACCATGGGCCTGGGCGTGCTGGCCATGCTGGCCGGGGCGCCGGACGCCGGGGCCATGCTGATCGGCAACTCCGGCTACTTCGGCACGCTTGGGGCCCTGGGCTTCAGCCGCGAGCAGGAAGGCCGCGCCGACCAGGCGGCGGTGGGCTTCCTCGAGAAGACCGGGCAGTCCGGCAAGGGCCTGGTCGAGTTCTTCGACAAGTTCCGCTACCAGGAAGTCTTCCAGGAGGCCCGCCGCTTCCCCTACTTCCGCAGCCACCCCCTCTCCTCGGACCGCATCGAACTGCTGCGCACCAAGGTCGAGGTGCAGCCGCACTACGGTGTCGTCGACACGCCCGCCGAGATCGAGCGGCACGACATCATGAAGGCCAAGATCATCGGCTTCACCACGCCGCAGGTGGCGCTGATGAAGTACCCCGAGAGCGACAAGAGCTATACGGCCCGCTACGCCCGGGCCATCGCCTACTACCGCCTCAAGGACGTCAACCGCGCCGTCGGCCTGGTCGACGCCCTGCTCACCGAGCAGCCCGAGAACCCCTACCTCTGGGAGCTGAAGGGCCAGATGCTGTTCGAGTTCGCCCGCGCCAAGGAAGCCGAATATCCGCAGCGCCAGTCGGTGAAGTTCAAGCCCGACGCGCCGCTGCTGCGCATCAACCTCGGCCAGACGCTGATCAACCTGGACGATCCGGTGAAGCGCGACGAGGGCATCGACATGCTCAAGCGGTCCTTGCTGCACGAGGACATCCCGGACGCCTGGCGCCTGCTGGCCCAGGCCTACGACGCCAAGGGCGAGGAGGGCCTGGCCCGGCTGTCGACGGCCGAGTACTACTACGCCCTCGGCGGCCTGAACGAGGCGCGCGGCTTCGCCATGCGGGCCCGCGACCTGCTCGAAAAGGACAGCGTCGGCTGGCGCCGCGCCACCGACATCGTCCTGACCGCCAATCCCAGCCGCGAGGACCTCAAGGACCTCGCCAAGGAAGGCCTTATGGCGCACCCCTAGGGGTCCGGCCTCGCCGATAGCACAAGAGACACTCCATGCGCCGCTCGACGATCCCGCTTGTCATCACCCTGGCCGCCACGGTCGGGCTGACCGCGGCCTGCGAAAAGAAGACCGACCCGACCAATCCCGACCCTGACGCCATCGCCGCAGCTCAGGACGTCAAGGTCGACAAGGCCTTCGGCGACAAGGTGCGGGCCTATATCCTGCAGCATCCCGAGATCCTGCTGGAGGCCCAGCAGGCGCTGCAGCTGAAGGCGATGGCCGAGGAAGACGCGACCATCGAAAAGCAGTTCAGCAGCCACCGGGTGCAGCTGCAGCGCGACAAGCGGGACTTTGTGATCAACCCCACCGGCAAGGTCACCGTGGTGCAGATGTTCGATTACAACTGCACCTACTGCAAGATCATCGCCCCCGAGGTCGCCCAGCTGGCGCGCGACAACCCCGATGTACGGTTCGTGTTCAAGGACTACACCCTCGGCAACTTCGGGCCGACGTCGGAGTACGCGGCGGCGGCGGCGCGGGCCCTGGGCCAGAAGGGGCTGTTCGCCGACTCCCACTTCGAGATGATGGCCCACCGGCCGCTGACCGACGAGCAGGTGGACGACCTGCTGACCCGCAACGGCATCTCGCCCGCCAGCGTCCGGGCGCTGGAGAAGACCCCCGAGCAGGTCCAGTACCTGGCCGACCAGCGGCAGCTGGCCAAGGACATCGGCATCAACGGCACCCCGGCCTTCTTCGTCGAGGGCGACTTCATCAGCGGCGCCCAGACCGAGGTGCTGAAGGCGGCGATCGCCAAGGCCAAGGCGGGGAAGTAGGTCTCTCCGATCATGCTCGCGTAGGCGGGCATCCAACATGAGGCGACGCGCGACGGGCCGTTGACGGATTGTCACCGCATGGCGTGAGGCCGGCGGCGGGTGGATGCCCGCCTACGCGAGCATGATCGGTGTTTGGGCGAGGGGCGGGACTAGATCTGCCCCGGCTCCATCGTCGTCAGACTGTCCCCGGCCCATTCCCGGCCGGCCTGCGTCATGCGTTTGGCGGCCGCGTCCGCCCTGCCCTTTTTCGTCTCGGCGCGGCTGGCGACCACCAGGGTCAGCGGGTCGTGCGGCCAGCTGGCTAACACTTTCTCGGTCTCCGCCAGCGCCTTGTCGGTCTGGCCCGCGGCCAGCAGGGCGGCGGCGTAGGAGCGGCGGACCGGGTACCACCAGGGCGGCGGGTCGCGGGAGTCGCTGAAGTGCTTCTCCTGGATCTTCGCCGCCTTCTCATAGTGGCGGGCGGCCTGGCGCGGCCGGTCGTCGAGCATGGCGGCGCGGCCGAGCAGCACCTCATGGGCGATGTCGACGAGCGGCAGGAACTGTTTGGCCTTGCCGGCCGCGACCGCCTTGCGGAGGGCGGCGATCTCGGCCGCCTCGTAGCGCACGGACTCCGGATCGCCGCGCCGGCTGAGGGCCTCGCCGCGGCCATAGCGCCACATCGCCTGTTGCAGCGGATGCTCGGGCCTGGGCAGGTCCAGCACATCGCTGATATCGCCGTAGCGGCCGTAGGCGAACCATGCTCGCGAGACGCCCATCTGGGCCCAGGCGCTGTCCTTCGGCGTCTCGGCGGCGCGGAAGACGCCGCCGATCTTCAGAGCCGCCGTGGCGTCGCCGGACATCATCGCGCCGCCGAGCGCGAAGCTGACGTTGTGGCCGTAGTAGCCGAGCTTGAAGAGGTCGGCGGGGCCGTCGGTGCGTTTGGCCCAGGCGGCGTCGACGTCCATCGCCTCCAGGTTGACCCGGCCGGCGTCCCTGTAGCGGCCGATCTGGTAGTAGGTGTGCGACGGCATGTGGATCAGGTGGCTGGCGCCGGGGGCCAGGCGCTGCAGCCGGTCGGCGTAGACCTCGGCCTTGCCGGGCGAGCCGACCCATTCGCTGGCGTGGATGTAGAAGTGAATGGCCCCGGCGTCCTCGGGAGCGCGGGCCAGCACGGTTTCCAGCAACGGCATGGAACGAGCTGGCTGTTCGGCGATCATCCAGGCGTCGGCGGCCCAGACCCAGATCGGATTGTCGTTCGGGTACCGGACGGCGAGGGCGTCCATGGCCTTGGCGAAGGCCCTGTTGTCGCCCGCGCCGGCATAGCGGGCGACGAGGGCGGCGGCGAGGCCGCGGTCGCGGTCCGATCCCTTGGCCAGCAGCGCCTGGGCCCTGGCCGCCGCCTCCCGGGCCTTGACCAGGTCGGCCGGCTCGATGCCGAAGTTGATGGTCGGGCCGAGCGACCAGGCGTAGCCCCCTGCGCACAGTCCGCAGTCCGGATCCAGCCGCATGGCCTCGGCGAAGGCGGCGGTGGCCTGTTCGTGGTTGAAGGCCCAGGCCAGCTGCAGGCCGTAGTCGAACCAGCGCTGGCCTTCTGGGCTGGCATCCACCTTGTAGACCGCGTTGCCGAAGGCGTCGGACATCGGCGGCGGCTTGATGACCTTGGTCACCGCCGCCCCGCCCTCGCTGCCCGCGCCGCTGGTCAGGCACATCGGCGACAGGGCCAGCGGATTGAAGGCCGGCGCCGACCGGGCGACCTGGCTGGCCGGGACGAGAAGGGCCAGGCCGGCGCCCAGCAACCAAGCGGTCTTCATGCTCGTCCCTCCCAAGACGCTACAGGCTAACCCGGTTCGGGCAATTGACCAGATCAGATCAGCCCGGCCAGCGGCGAAGACGGATCGGCGTACATCCGGCGCGGCATGCGGCCGGCCAGATAGGCCTCCCGGCCGGCGATGACGGCGTGCTTCATGGCGCTGGCCATCAGGATCGGATCCCTGGCCTCGGCGATGGCGGTGTTCATCAGGATGCCGTCGCAGCCCAGCTCCATGCCGATGGTGGCGTCGCTGGCGGTGCCGACCCCGGCGTCGACCAGGACCGGCACGGTGGTCTGCTCGACGATCAGGCGCAGGTTGACCTTGTTCTGGATGCCGAGGCCCGAGCCGATTGGCGCGCCCAGCGGCATGATGGCGGCGGCGCCCGCCTCCTCCAGTTTGCGGCAGTAAACGAGGTCATCGGTGCAGTAGACCATGACGTCGAAACCCTCGGCGACCAGCAGCTTGAGGGCCCGCAGGGTCTCCTCCATGTCCGGGTAGAGGGTCTTGGGGTCGGAGAGGACCTCCAGCTTGACCAGGGTCCAGCCGCCGGCCTCGCGGGCCAGGCGCAGGGTGCGCACCGCCTCCTCGCCGGTGAAGCAGCCGGCGGTGTTGGGCAGGTAGGTGAACTCAGTCGGCTTGACGAAATCCATCAGCAAGGGCTGGCTGCGGTCGGTCAGGTTCACCCGGCGCACGGCCACGGTGACGATCTCCGCCCCCGCCGCGCGGGCGGCGTCGGCGTTGGTCTGGTAGTCCTTGTACTTGCCGGTGCCGACGATCAGGCGGGAGCTGAAGGTGCGGCCGGCGACGGTCCAGGTATCGGGCGTGCTCATGGGGGCGGATTACACCAGGCGGGGGGATGTGGGGAGGCGGCTTTGTCGAAGCGGGCGGCATTATAGCACGGCGCTCGGCTTACGAGACCCCAAATTGCGGTCAAGGCCTTGAAAAGACGTGCCTTCCTCGTAGGCCAGGTGTCGCTGATTGTAGGCGCCAGCGTAGGCGCCGCGTAGGCCGGAAGGCTGCGAATGTAGGCCGGTTTGTGCCTTGGGCGGCCTACGGTCGCCGAGAGGCGGTTCGCCTGCCCGCGAGGCGCTCCGGACAGAATTTGAATTCCGGGTATGTCGGCCGGACGGGCGTTGCCGGGCGCTAGGTAACCGGTATCATCCGCCGATGGCCGACAGCGTTTTCATTCTCAATCGACGCCAGTGGATCGCAGGGACAGCGGGTCTGGCCGCGGCCGCAACAGGGGCCTGGGCGGGCCGTGGCGATCCTGTGGTTCGCACCGGACACGGGCCGGTGCGAGGGCTGCGGGCGAGCGGGCTCTTGCTGTTCAAGGGAATCCGCTATGGCGCCGACACCGCACCGCGCCGGTTCCGTCCGCCGGTCGTCCCGGCGCCGTGGACAGACCCCCTGCCCTGCCTCGCCAACGGCCATGCCTCGCCGCAGCGGGGCGCGGAGGCGGATCAGTCGGAGGACTGCCTGTTCGTCAATGTCTGGACGCCGGGGGCCGACACCGGCCGGCGGCCGGTAATGGTCTATATCCATGGCGGGGCCTATGCGACCGGCTCGGGCTCCAGCCCGCTGTACGACGGAGCCGGGCTGGCGGCGCGGGGCGATGTTGTGGTGGTGACCCTGAACCACCGGTTGGGGCCGTTCGGCTATCTCTATACGGCGCGGATCGCCCCGGGGCTGGAGGACAGCGGCAACGCCGGGATGCTGGATCTTGTGCTGGCCCTGGGCTGGGTGCGGGACAACATCGCGGCCTTCGGCGGCGATCCGGGCCGGGTGATGCTGTTTGGGCAGTCGGGCGGCGGGGCCAAGATCGCCACCCTGATGGCGATGCCGGCGGCGGCGGGGCTGTTTCACCGGGCGGCGACGATGAGCGGCCAGCAGCTGACGGCGTCCGGGCCCGGCAACGCCACGCGGCGGACCCAGGCGCTGCTGGCGGCGCTGAAGACCGATCTGGCCGGCCTGGCGGGCCTGCCGGCGGGGCGCATCGTCGAGGCGCTGGACGCGACCGATCCGGTGATCGGCAGCGGTGGCCTCTATTTCGGGCCGGTGCTGGACGAGCGCAGCCTGACCCGCCACCCCTTCTATCCCGACGCGCCGCCGCAAAGCGCTGGTGTGCCGATGATGATCGGCAACACCCGTGACGAGACACGGGGCTTCTTCAGCGATCCGGCGATGTTCGCCATGACCTGGGACGAGTTGCCCGGCCGGTTGATCCCGCAGATGCGGGTGGACATCGATCCGCACCTGGTGGTGCGGCGCTACCGCGAGCTCTACCCGGCCTATTCGCCGAGCGACGTCTTCTTCGCGGCGACCACCGCCTCGCGGTCCTGGCGGGCGGCGATCGTCGAAGCCGAACTCAGGGCGGCGCAGGGGTCTCCGGCGTTTGTCTATCAGCTGGACTGGGCCTCGCCGAAGGACGACGGCCGCTGGGGCGCGCCGCATACGCTGGACATCCCGCTGGTGTTCGGGACGCTGGCGGCGCCTGGGGCGATCACCGGGACGGCGGAGGACGCGCGGCGGGTCAGCGGGCTGATGATGGACGCCTTCGTCCGGTTTGCGCGGGCCGGAGATCCGAACGGGCCGGGGTTGCCGGTCTGGGAGCCCTATTCGCTGGCGCGGCGGCAGACGATGGTCTGGGACGTGGCGCCCCGGCTTGTCGATGATCCACGTGGGGAGGAGCGGCGGTTGTTCGAGAAGGTCCCGTTTGTGCAGCAGGGGACGTGAGCGCCTGTCAGGCATCCCCCCTTCCGCTCCCCCCGGCGAATGCCGGGATCCATTTCGTAGAGCGCGACGTGTCCGCTTACGCCCATTGAGTTTCGCCATCTGGAAGTCCTCGCGGACCAGACAGCCGACGCCGCAGGTCAACCACACGGCATCGGGCTCTATCAAATGGGTCCCGGCATTCGCCGGGATGAACGGATATTGAGGGGCAGCAGAGTCTAGCTGAACAGCCCCATCAGCCAGTCCAGGTTGCCGCTGACCACGCCGAAGAAGGCGATGGCGGCGGCGAGGATGCCGTTCCAGAGCAGGGCCAGGATGCCGATGCTGATCAGGCCGCTGGCCCAGCCGATCAGGGCGGCGAGGCCGTCGCGTTCGGCCAGGCCCAGGGCGAAGGCGGCGATGGCGAAGCTGGGGAGCATGTTGCCGAACGGGATGGGCAGGAAGACGATGGTCGCGAGGATGACGCAGAAGAGGCCGGTCAGCCGGTTGATGATCGGCCCGTAGAGGATGGTGATCCGCCGGCGCAGGCGGCGCTCCAGCCAGGCGAGGTAGGGCGTCAGCTTGCCCATCAGCCCGACATAGTCGGAGCGGCTCATGGTGCGGTTGGCGATGACGCCGGGCAGCCACAGATGATTGCGGCCGATCATCCACTGCACGGTGATGAACAGCAGCGGCGCGCCGAGCACCGCCGACACGCCGGGCGGCATGGGCAGGGCCAGGGGGGCCGCGAAGACGAACATCAGCGCCCCGAAGGCGCGGTCGCCGAAGGCATGGGTGACGTCGCTGACCGACACGGTCTCGTGCTCCTGGGCGGCGATGCCGGCGAGGATTTCGGAGACGCGGGGCGGATGGGCTGACTCGGTCATGCAGGTTGGTGACGACTATATAGGGGCGTGGATTTCACGCGCCCGTGAAGAAATGGAAATCTTGTCGATAGTTTGTGGAGGCGCGTCCCCCCAAAGGGGGTCCTTCTCCCGCTTGCCGGGAGAAGGTGGGCCGCGAAGCGGGTCGGATGAGGGCAGAGCGGTCGGTTGGAGATTGGCAGTCGAGCCGGCCGCGCCGGAACGCGCGCTAGCTTTTCGGGGCCGGCGCCGCCCTCATCCGACCCCTTCGGGGCCACCTTCTCCCGGCAAGCGGGAGAAGGATACTTGCTGGCAATTTTACCCGCCCCGCCCCACCTGATTCGACCATGCGTTGACATTCCCCCATCGGGCGACGCACCTTCCGCGCCCTTGAGGGGGGCCCATCGGTCTTCCCACATCAGAGATTCAAGCCGCATTTCATGAACGTCGTCGTCGTCGAGAGCCCGGCCAAAGCCAAGACCATCAACAAGTATCTGGGGCCGGGGTTCACCGTTCTGGCGTCCTATGGCCACGTTCGTGACCTGCCGTCCAAGGACGGCTCGGTGAAGCCGGACGAGGACTTCGCGATGTCCTGGGAGGTCGACGCCAAGTCGTCCAAGCGCATCAGCGACATCGCCGACGCCCTGAAGGGCGCCGACGGCATCATCCTGGCCACTGACCCGGATCGCGAAGGCGAGGCGATCAGCTGGCACGTGCTGGAGATCCTGCAGAAGAAGAAGGCGATCAAGGACAAGGCCGTCAGCCGCGTCACCTTCAACGCCATCACCAAGACCGCCGTGCTCGACGCCATGGCCAACCCGCGCCAGATCGACATGGAGCTGGTCGACGCCTACCTGGCCCGGCGGGCGCTGGACTATCTGGTCGGCTTCACGCTTTCGCCGGTGCTGTGGCGCAAGCTGCCGGGCTCGCGCTCGGCGGGCCGGGTGCAGTCGGTGTCGCTGCGGCTGGTCGTCGACCGCGAGGTCGAGATCGAGAAGTTCCGCACCCAGGAATACTGGAGCGTCGACGCCGAGGTTTCGGCCGGGGCCGAGTCCTTCACCGCCCGGCTGGTCACCCACCAGGGCAAGCGGCTGACCAAGTTCGACCTGGGCGACGAGGCCGCGGCCATGGGCGCCAAGGCGGCCGTGCAGGCCACCACCTTCACCGTCAAGTCCGTCGAGAAGAAGCCGGCCAAGCGGTCGCCGCCGCCGCCCTTCACCACCTCGACCCTGCAACAGGAGGCGGCCCGCAAGCTGGGCTTCAACGCCCAGCGGACGATGCAGGCGGCCCAGAAGCTGTACGAAGGCATCGACATCGGCGGCGAGACCACCGGCCTGATCACCTATATGCGGACCGACGGCGTGCAGGCGGCGCCCGAAGCCCTGGCCGAGGCGCGCGACGTCATCGCCGGGCTGTACGGCAAGGACTACGTTCCCGAGAGCGCCCGCCACTACAAGACCAAGGCCAAGAACGCCCAGGAAGCGCACGAAGCCATCCGGCCGACCTCGCTGAACCGCAACCCCGGCAAGCTGCGGCTCGAGGGGGATCTGGGGCGACTGTACGAGCTGATCTGGAAGCGGATGATCGCCAGCCAGATGGAGTCGGCCCGCATCGAGCGGACCACCGTCGACCTGGAGGGCGCCGACGGGGCCACCGCCCTGCGCGCCACCGGCCAGGTGGTGCAGTTCCCCGGCTATCTGGCGGTGTACGAGGAAGGCCGCGACGACGCGGACGACGAGGACAGCGCCCGCCTGCCGATCATCAACGAGGGCGCCGCCGCCAAGGTGCTGTCATCGAAGGCCGACCAGCACTTCACCGAACCGCCGCCGCGCTATTCGGAAGCCAGCCTGGTCAAGAAGATGGAGGAGCTCGGCATCGGCCGTCCGAGCACCTACGCCAGCATCCTGACCGTGCTGCGCGACCGCAACTACGTCCGCATGGACAACAAGCGCTTCTTCCCCGAGGATCGTGGCCGCCTGGTCACCGCCTTCCTCACCAGCTTCTTCGAGCGCTACGTCGATCCCGGCTTCACCGCCTCGCTCGAGGAACAGCTCGACGACATTTCCGGTGGCCGTGCCGAGTGGCGCAAGGTCATGCACCTGTTCTGGGACCAGTTCTCCAAGGCTGTCGAACAGACCCGCGACCTCAAGATCTCCGACGTCATCGACGCGCTGGACAAGGATCTCGGCTCACACTTCTTCCCGGTGCCCGCCGATGGCGGCGATCCGCGCGAGTGCCCCGCCTGTCGTGCCGGCCGCCTGGGGCTCAAGCTGGGCCGCCACGGCAGCTTCATCGGCTGCTCGAATTATCCGACCTGCGAATACACCCGCCGCCTGATCGTCGAGGGCGGCGAGGAAGGCGGCGAGACGCTCAAGGAGGGCAAGCGCGACCTCGGTGCCCATCCGGAGAACGGCGAGAACGTCACGGTTCGGCGTGGCCCGTACGGACTCTACGTTCAACAGGGCGATGCCGATCCGGAGGACAAGAAGAGGAAGCCGCGCCGCACCGCCATTCCGCGCGGCATGGATGGCGAGCAGATGACGCTGGACCAAGCGATCGGCCTGCTGTCGCTCCCGCGCCTGGTCGGCCTGCACCCCGACCGTGGCGAACCGATCGAAGCCGGGATCGGCCGCTTCGGCCCGTTCGTGAAGATGGGCGCCATCTTCGCCTCGCTTGATAAGGACGACGACGTGCTGCACGTCGGCCTCAACCGTGCCGTCGACGCGCTGGCCAAGAAACTCGACAGCATCCGCAGCATTGGCACCCACCCCGGCGACAAGCAGCCGGTCGTGGTGCGCAAAGGGCGCTTCGGGCCATACATCCAGCACGGCAACACGGTCGCGAACCTGCCCAAGGACCTGGCCATGGACGACGTCGGCCTCGACGAGGCCGTCGCGTTGCTCAAGGAAAAGGGCAAGGCGCTCAAGCCCCGCCCCGGCAGCAAGAAGCCGGCAGCCAAGGCGAAGTCGACCGCCACCAA
>SDZP01000094.1 GCA_004144935.1 Caulobacteraceae bacterium
GAGGCGCGGCAGTAGCGCGGGTGTTTGCCGTCGTCGCTGTTGGGCCAGAGGCCATGCAGGGTCCAGGTGCGGCGGCCACCGTCGCCAAAACCTTCTGCATGATCCCCTCGGCCCGGCTGCAGCAGCACGAATGGGCCGCCCACGGCGTCTGCGGCTGGGACAGCCCCGAGGCCTACTTCGGCCAGGCCAGCGCCCTCTGGCACGCCCTGCGCAAGCCGGACCTGACCACCGAGACCCTGACCGCCGGCGCCCTGCGCGACGCCTTCGCCGCCGCCAACCCCGGCCTGCCGCGCGAAGCGGTGTCGATCGCCACCGGACCGGAGGGCCAGCTGCGCGAGGCCCGCCTCTGCCACGACCTGGCGTTCAAGCCGGTCGCCTGCGCCGCCAGGGCCCGCGGCGCGCCCGACGACGCCGTCCTGACCATCACCCCGCCGAACGAAGGGTGACGCCGGGCCCCGACGCGGCCTAAGCTCGCCGCATGGTCCTTCCCATCGCCCTCGTCGTCGCCCGCGCCCGCAACGGGGTCATCGGCATGGCCGGCGACCTGCCCTGGCGGATTCGCTCCGACATGGCCTGGTTCAAGGCCAACACCCTCGGCAAGCCGGTGATCATGGGCCGCAAGACCTGGGACAGCCTGCCGCTGCAGCCCCTGCCCGGCCGCCTCAACCTCGTGCTGAGCCGCGACGGCAGCTTCGAGCCGAAACAGGCCGTGCCGGTCGAGAACTTCAACGAGGCCGTCGAGATGGCCAGCGAACAGGCGATGGAGGACGGCGCCTCCGAGGTCTGCGTCATCGGCGGCACGGCCCTGTTCGAGCTGGCCATGCCCCGCGCCAAACGCCTCTACATCACCGAGGTCGAGGCCGAGCCGGAGGGCGACGCCTTCTTCCCCGCCTTCGACGAGGCGGCCTGGACCGAGGTCCACCGGGAGGCCCATGAGGCCGGCGAAAAGGACGATCACGCCTTCGTCTTCCGCATCCTCGAACGCAGGCGCTGACCCCCCTTGCCTTGACGGAACGTCACCGGGTTCTATCGGCCTAACGAAAAAACGCCGAGAGGAACGCCAAGTGGACATCGAACTGGTCGCCGAGGGACTGCTCTTCCCGGAAGGGCCCATCGCCATGAACGACGGCTCGGTGATCCTCACCGAGATCAAGGGCCAGCGCCTGACCCGCATCACGCCGGACGGGACCAAGACGACCGTCGCCGAGACCGGCGGCGGCCCCAACGGCGCGGCCATCGGCCCGGACGGCAAGATATACGTCACCAACAACGGCGCCAGCTTCACCTGGCTCGATGCGGGCGGCCTGACCATCCCCGGCCCCACCCCGGAGAGCCATCTGGGCGGCTCGATCCAGCGGGTCGACATCGCCACCGGCGCGGTCGAGACCGTCTACGAGGCCTGCGAAGGAAAGCGGCTGATCGGGCCCAACGATCTCGTCTTCGACAGGACCGGCGGCATGTGGTTCAGCGACCACGGCTGCTCGACCCCCGAGGGCAAGAAGTTCGGCGGCCTCTACTACGCCCGCCCGGACGGCTCGAAGATCGTCCGCCACAAGGACCATATGGTCAGCCCCAACGGCGTCGGTCTCTCGCCCGACGAGGATCGCGTCTATCTGGCCGACACCATGCTCGGCCGCCTCTGGGCCTTCGACATCACCGCCCCGGGCGAACTGGCCGAGCCGCCGCCGTTCCAGCCGGGCCATGTGGTCTGCAACCTGCCGGGCTACCAGCTGCTCGACAGCCTGGCGGTGGAGGCGGGCGGCAAGGTCTGCGTCGCCACCATCATCAACGGCGGCATCACCGCCTTCGACCCGGACGGCACGACCGAGCACTTCCCCTTCCCGGACCTGCTGGTCACCAACATCTGCTTCGGCGGCGACGACATGCGCACCGCCTGGATCACCGCCTCGGGGACGGGCAAGCTGTACAAGGCGACCTGGCCGCGGCCGGGGCTGAAGCTGAACTTCAACGCGTGAGAGCGACCTCCCTCCCCAAGTCGGGGAGGGAGGTGACGCCGCCCCTAGTACAACACCGCCATTGCCGACCGCTCGAAGCTCTTAAGCTCGTTCTCGCGGCCGTCGCGCACCTTCACCACCCATTCCGGATCCTGCAGCAGGGCGCGCCCCACCGCGACGAGGTCGAACTCGTCCCGCTCCAGCCGCTCCAGCAGGCCATCGAGGCTGGCCGGCTGGCTGGCCTCTCCGCCGTAGGCGGCGATGAACTCGCCCGACAGCCCGACCGACCCGACGGTGATCGTCGGCTTGCCGGTCAGCTTCCGCGCCCAACCGGCGAAGTTCAGGTCGCTGCCTTCGAACTCCGGCTCCCAGAAACGGCGCTGGCTGCAGTGGAAGACATCCGCCCCGGCGTCGGCCAGGGGCGACAGCCAGGCCTCCATCTCCTTGGGATCGGCGGCCAGCTTGACGTTGAAGTCCTGCTGCTTCCACTGCGACAGCCGGATGATCACCGGATAGTCCTCGCCGACCTCGCGGCGCACGGCCTTCAGGATCTCGACCGCGAACCGCGACCGCTCGGGCAGGGTCTTGCCGCCCCAGCGGTCCTCGCGGACGTTGACCCCGTGCCAGAAGAACTGGTCGATCAGGTAGCCGTGGGCGCCATGCAGCTCGATGGAATCGAAGCCCAGCGCCTTGGCCGCCCCGGCCGCCTTGGCGAAGGCGTCGACCGCGTCGGCCACCTCGGCGTCGCTCATCGGCTCGCCGAACTGCTTGCCGGGGGAGGAGAGGCCGGACGGGCTGTCGTAAGGGCCCGGCGGGGTCCACTCCGCCTCGCGGGTGCGCACCGCGCCCACGTGCCACAGCTGCGGGGCCATCTTGCCGCCCGCCGCATGCACCGCCTCGATGACGTCCTTCCAGGCGGCCAGTTCGCCTTCCCCATGGAAGCGCGGCACGTTCGGATCGTTCAGCGACGCCGGCCGCGCCACCCCCGTGCCCTCGGAGATGATCAGTCCCACCCCGTTCTCGGCCCGGCGCCGGTAGTAGTCGACGACATCGCGGGTCGGCACGCCGCCCGGTGAGAAGCTGCGGGTCATCGGGGCCATGGCGATGCGGTTGGCCAGGGTCATCGACTTGATCTGGATGGGACGGAACAGGGCGTCGGTGCTCACGTTGGCACTCCGATGAGGGATGTTGCCGGGTTTAAACGACCGTTTGAGGCCTGCCGCCAGTCAGAAAAACTGGCAGGATGCCCAGCCCGCCCTAGCTTTCACGTGGCGTTCAGCCGCGCTCGATACCTTTGGTATACGCGCTATTGACCATGAGCCTGGAATCCGGACGGATCGCCCCACCTTGAACGCCACCATGACCCTGTCTGAGTCCCTGCGCGGCCGCCTGGCCGAGGGCCAGCCCGTGGATGCGGTTCTGGACGGCTGGGCGTTGCTGGATTCCACGCTGTTGCACGATCCGGCCGCCTTTGCCGAGGCGCTGGGCGAGGCAGCCAGGCTCGACACCACCGCCGGCTTCGCGGCCGTCGCGCCGGAGGGCTCGCTCGGGGCGGCGGTGATCTCGCCCAGCGGGGCCCTGGCCCAGGCCGACCCGCAGTTCATCAAATGGTTCGGTGACCCCACCGACATTCCCGCCTTCCGCCGCCTGGTCCGCCTGGCCCAGAAACAGGGCCAGGCGTCCGGCCTGGTCGAGACCGAGGACGGCGGCGTCATCGCCGCCTGCGCCGCGGTCGAGACGCTGGCCCTGCGCTGGCCGTTGTCGGAGGCCAGCCGCACCCAGCTCCTGCTGCCCGGCCGCCGCGTCGCCCTGCTCGGTTTCGCCCCCTCGCGGGTCAGCGACCTGGCCCAGCGCGCCGCCCAGACCTTCGGCTTCACCCCGCTCGAGGCGCGCCTCGCCGAGGCCCTGCTCGACGCCCCCAACCTGGCCGAGGCGGCCGAGCGCATCGGGGTCGGCCGGGAGACCGCCCGCGAGGCGCTCAAGAAAGCCATGCGCAAGGCCGGCGCCCGCCGCAGCCCGGACCTCGTCCGCCGGATGATGGACCTGATGAGCGGCGTCGGCGCCCCGATCGGCGACGTCGAGGCGGTCCTGCGCGCCCTGTTCGGCGCCACCCCGGCCGAGGCCAAGGCCGCCGCCCGCTTCGCCGAGGGCCTGACCGCCCGCGAGGTCGCCGCCGCGCTTGGCGTCAAGGAAGCGACCGTGCGCGGCCAGTTGAAGGCGGTGTTCGCCAAGACCGGCGTCAACAAGGCCAAGGACCTGGTTCGCCTGACCGTCGAGGCCGGCGCCCTGACCGCCTTCACCGAGGCGTCGGAGACCGTCGTCGAGCCGGTCGACCCCGATGGCCGCCCGCGGATCATCAGCCTGCCCGACGGCCGCCGGGTGGCCTTCATCGACTACGGCCCCAAGGGCGGCCGGCCGGTGGTGGTCTTCCATGGCTATTCGACCGGCCGCATCCTGCCGCTCAACTTCGTCGCCGCCCTGCACAAGGCCGGCTACCGGCCGCTGGCCGTGCAGCGCCCGGGCTTCGGCCTCTCCGACCCGGCCCCGACCCCGGAGAGCCATCTCGACGTCCAGGCCGACGACCTGCTGGCCGTGCTCACCGCCCTGAAGCTGCGCAAGGTCGACGTCATGATCCGCGACGGCTCGACCGCCGCCGGCCTGGCCTTCGCCGCCCGCCATGGCGACCGCATCGCCCGGGGCCTGCTGATGAATCCCCGCGCCCCGCGGGACGTCGAACGCAACCACACCTCGATGGTCGGCAGCGTCGCCCGCACCATGCTGAAGCACCCGGAGCTGATCATTCCGCTGGGTGAGATGCTGCGCCGCCAGACCCGCACCGACCTTTTGACCCGCACCGTCCGCCGCACCCTGGAAAACGCCCCCGGCGACCGCGCCGCCCTGGAGGACCCGCTGGTTCTGGCCCGCGTCCTGCGCGACACCCGCGGCATGTCGGCCCGCACGGTGGCCGGCTGGGCCGCCGAGATGGCCGTCTACGCCCACGGCTGGACCCCGCCGCCAATCGCCGGAGGCGAGTGGAGCATCCTGTTCTGCGAAGGGCTCGACTGGCCGGTCGAGGAAGGCTTCTGGGAAAACGCCTTCCCAGACGCCCCCATCCTCAAGATCCCGACGGCGGGCTTCATGGCCTACTACACCAACCCGGCCGAAGTGATCTGGGCGCTGGAGGGGGGCTAGACTGAATCCGCTTTCCTTCTCCCCTTGGGGGAGAAGGTGGCCCCGAAGGGGTCGGATGAGGGGTCGCACCGGCTTCTGACGCGCCGCCTCAACCACCCCATCCTGACAATCCTGCGCGACCCCTCATCCGTCGGCTTCGCCGACACCTTCTCCCCCAAGAGGGAGAAGGAACCCTACAGCCTCAGCTCAACGACCCCGGCCGCGCCACCGGGTGGCTGCTCGACAGCCCGCCGTCCACCACCATCGCCTGTCCGTTCACATACGACGCATCGTCCGACGCCAGGAACAGCGCCATCTGCGCGATCTCGATGGGCTGTCCGGCCCGGCGCAGCGGGTTCAGCTGGCCGATCTTGCCTTCCGACCCCTTGGCCCGCGCCCCATCGAAGATCGGCTGCGTCATCCCCGTTTCGATCAGGCCCGGGCAGATGGCGTTGACCCGGATGCCGGTGCCGCCCAGCTGCTGCGCCGTGGTTTGCACCATCGAGATCACCCCGGCCTTGGAGGCGCTGTAGGGCGTGCCGCCCGCGCCGGACCGCAGCGCCGCCACCGAAGCCGTGCAGATGATCGAGCCCTTGCCCTTGGGCGCCATGACGCGGCTGGCATGCTTGATCATCATCGCCGGCCCGACCACGTTGATCCGCAGCAGGTCCATGAAGCTGGCCTCGGTCAGCTCCGGCAGGGTGATCCAGCCGCCCGAGACGCCGGCGTTGGCAAACGCGATGTCGAGGCCGGCATAGGTCTCAACCGCCTTGTCGACCAGGGCGCTGACCTCCGCTTCCGAGCCGGCGTCGCCGGTCACCGCGATGGCCTTGCCGCCGGCCGCGACGATGTCGGCCACCGTCTCGTTGACGCCCTCGGCGCGGTCGAAGGCGACGACGCTGGCCCCCTCCTGGGCGAACAGCTTGGCGCTGGCCCGGCCAATGCCGCTGGCGGCTCCGGTGACGATGGCGACCTTGCCCGACAGACGACCCATGACGTTCTCCCTTGTTTACGGGTGACCTTAGGGAGGCCCACGACGAATTTCAAACACTTGTTCGACGGACCCTACGCCGTCGGGGAGCGTTGCGCCGTCATGACCCGTTTCACCGCATTGCTGCTGGCCGCCGCGCTCACCCTTCCCGCCGCCGGCGCCGCCGTCGCCGCGCCCGCCAGGGCCGACGCCGCCTTCGGCAACACCGTGCTGATCGTCGACCCCGACGGCCGCTCCCGCAAGATCTGGCTGGCCCCGGGTGGCGGCTGGACCGGGCTGAGCCGCCGGGGCCTGGCCCTTGCCGGCACATGGACGGTAAAGGGCGAAAAGGTCTGCCTCAGCCAGTCGAAGCCGCGCCTGCCGGGCAGCCTGTGCAACACCTTCCCGACTGAGGTTGGCGCCACCGTCAAGGCCAAGGACCCGGGCGGCAAGACGGTGCAGTTGAAGCTGGTCAAGGGCCGGGTTAGGCAATAGCGCCGCCTGAACCAGGTCGTCGCGGATACATTATCGTGTCCCGGTCTTGTCCCGGTATTCAGCCCGATGAATCACTACGTAGAGTTCGGCAGCAGCAGATTCCGACTGTCGATCTTCGTTGCCACGATGGCCATCAACGTCTCCGCCACGTCCCCGGGCCGCTCGTCCCAGAAGCCGGCCCCGAGGGTCACACTCCCGCCGTCAGCCGCGCTCACCGTGAACATCCGACCGCTGTCGGTCAGGGCCGCGCCGGTCACATCGGCCAACCGCAAGGTTTTGACCGACAGCCCGACCAGGGTAACTGTCTCATCGTCGACGGAGACGATCGCCCGTCCACAGCGGATGCGCTGATAGGTCATCACCACAGCGATCCCGACGCACGCCAGCGTCAAGGCCGGGGTTATCAGCGGCCAACTCGCCGCGTATCGGCTTTCGGCCATAAACCGCTCATAGCTGCCGTAAAGAAACGGCGTCAGCCATAGCAGGCCCGCCATGCCAAGCATGATGGCCGGCGCCAGCACCATGCCGGCCGGCGTGATCCGCGCCAGAACTCTCTGCCCCGATGTCATACCCTACTCCAGCGACGGCAAATCCAGCCCCATCGCGTCGGCGCAGTCCACCGCCTCCTCATACCCGGCGTCCGCATGCCGCATCACCCCCGTCGCCGGGTCGTTCCAGAGCACCCGCGCGATCCGCCGCGCGGCCTCCGCCGTGCCGTCACAGACGATGACCATGCCGCTGTGCTGCGAAAACCCCATGCCGACCCCGCCGCCGTGGTGCAGCGACACCCAGGTCGCCCCGCTGGCGGTGTTCAGGAGCGCGTTCAGCAGCGGCCAGTCGGACACCGCGTCCGACCCGTCCTTCATCGCCTCGGTCTCGCGGTTGGGGCTGGCCACCGAGCCTGAGTCGAGGTGATCGGGCGCGATCACCACCGGACCGATCTCACCCCGCGCCACCATCTCGTTGAAGGCCAGGCCCAGCTTGTCGCGGTCCCCCAGCCCGACCCAGCAGATCCGCGCCGGCAGCCCCTGGAACTGGATCTTCTCCGCCGCCATGTCGAGCCAGCGGTGCAGATGCCTGTTGTCCGGTAGCAGCTCTTTGACCTTGGCGTCCGTCTTCGCGATGTCCTGCGGATCGCCGCTCAACGCCGCCCAGCGGAACGGCCCGACACCCCGGCAGAACAGCGGCCGGATATAGGCCGGCACGAAGCCCGGGAAGGCGAAGGCGTCGGCCACCCCCTCCTCCAGCGCCACCTGGCGGATGTTGTTGCCGTAATCGACGGTCGGCACGCCGGCCTTGTGGAAGTCCAGCATCGCCTCGACGTGCCGCGCCATCGAGCGCCGCGCCGCCTGCTCGACCGCCTTGGGATCGCGCTCCCGCCGCTCGTCCCATTCCATGACGCTCCAGCCGGCCGGCAGGTAGCCGTTGACCGGGTCATGCGCACTCGTCTGGTCGGTTACCAGGTCCGGCCGCACGCCGCGCCGGACCATCTCCGGCAACATCTCGGCGGCGTTGCCCACCACCCCGACGCTGACCGCCTTCTTCCCGGCGCAGGCCCGCTCGATGATCGTCAGCGCCTCGTCGAGACCGCTGGCCTTCACATCGAGATAGCCGGTCTTCAGCCGCATCTCGATCCGGCTCTCGCGGCATTCGATGGCCAGGCAACTCGCCCCCGCCATCACCGCCGCCAGCGGCTGCGCCCCGCCCATGCCGCCGAGGCCCGCAGTCAAGATCCAGCGCCCGCTGAGGTCGCCGCCGTAGTGCTGGCGGCCCGCCTCGACGAATGTCTCGTAGGTGCCTTGAACGATGCCCTGGCTGCCGATGTAGATCCAGGAGCCGGCCGTCATCTGGCCGTACATCATCAGGCCCTTGCGATCGAGCTCGTGGAAATGGTCCCAGGTCGCCCAGTGCGGCACCAGGTTGGAGTTGGCCAGCAGCACCCGCGGCGCGTCGGCATGGGTGCGGAACACCCCGACCGGCTTGCCCGACTGGATCAGCAGGGTCTCGTCGGCCTCCAGCCGCTTGAGGGTGGCGACGATCCTGTCGAAGCTTTCCCAGTCCCGCGCCGCCCGGCCGATGCCGCCGTACACCACCAGGTCCTCCGGCCGCTCGGCCACCTCCGGATCGAGGTTGTTCATCAGCATCCGCATCGGCGCCTCGGTCAGCCATGACTTGGCCGAGAGCTCCAGGCCGCGCGGGCTGCGGATGACGCGGGTGTTGTCGAGACGGGTCATTGTCCAGACTCCTTCGGGGAGGCCCAGTCGATCAGGTCGCTCAGCATGGCTTCCAGCGAGCCCTGCAGGCCCTCCGCGCGCCGGGGGTTCCAGATCGGCAGGTCGAGGCCGGTGGGCTCGTCCATGTAGGCCCGTTGGGCGATTTCCATCTGCAGGGCGTGCACGCCTTCGTCGGGCTGGCCGTAGTGGCGCGTGATCCAGCCCCCCTTGAAGCGGCCGTTGGTGACATGGCTGAAGCCCGACGCCGCCATATGCCGCTCGGCGATCGCCACCGCCTCGCGATCGGCGCTGGCCCCGCTGTTGGTGCCGAGATTCAGCGCCGGCAGTTCGCCGTCGAACAGGCGCTCGACGCAGGAGCGGATCGAATGGGCGTCGAACAGGACGATGCGCGGATGCAGCAGCCGCAGCCGGTCGATCTCGCCCTCAAGGACGTCGTGGTAGGGGGCGAAATAGCTGATCCGCCGCCGGCTGATCTCGGTCTGGCGCGGCGCGTGGCCTGGCTTGTAGAGCGTAACGCCGTCGAAGGTCTCAGTCGGACAGAGGCCGGTGGTCACCTGGCCCGGATAGAGGCTCTGGCCGGAGGGATCGCGGTTCACGTCAATGGCGGTGCGCGAAATGTCGGTCCGCACGATGGTGGCCCCGAGGCGCTCGGCGAAGATGTAGAGCTGCGGGATGAACCAGTCGGCGTCGTGGACGGCGAGCGGATGGGAGACAAGATGCTCGCTGATCTCCTGCGGGATCGTGGTGCCGGCATGGGGGATGGAGACGATCAGCGGGGCCGGGCCGCGCCGCACGTGAAGCCAGGACGTACGCCTCATTCAAACATCCCCGGCAGATCCATCCCGACAGCCTTCGCCAGCGCCCCGTTCTTCACCAGTTCCGCCGCCGCCGCCATGTCCGGCGCGAAGAAGCGGTCGTCTTCCAGGTGCGGCACGATCCCGCGCACCAGGCCCCGCGCCGCCTCCAGCCCGGGGCTGGACGCCAGGCCGCCGTGGAAATCGCAGCCCTGAACCGACGCCAGGACCTCGATGGCCACCACCTGGGCCGCGTTCTCGGCCATCTCCAGCAAACGCCGGGCGCCGTGCGCCGCCATCGACACATGGTCCTCCTGGTTGGCGCTGGTCGGAATGCTGTCGACGCTGGCCGGATAGGCCCGCTGCTTGTTCTCAGCGACCAGGGCCGCGGCCGTCACCTGCGGGATCATGAAGCCGCTGTTGATCCCCGGCCTCGGCGTCAGGAAAGCCGGCAGGCCCGACAGCGCCGGATCGACCAGCATCGCGGTGCGCCGCTCGCTCATCGAGCCGATCTCGCAGACCGCCATGGCCAGCATGTCGGCGGCGAAGGCCACCGGCTCGGCGTGGAAGTTGCCGCCGCTGATCGCCTCGCCGGTCTCGGTGAAGATCAGCGGATTGTCGGTCACCCCGCCGGCCTCGATGCTTAAGGTGGTCGCCGCCTGCCGTCCGAGGTCGAGGATCGCTCCCATCACCTGCGGCTGGCAGCGCAGGCAGTAGGGATCCTGCACCTTCTCGCAGGTCGCGTGGCTGACCTGGATGGCGCTGCCGGCCAGCAGGGTGCGCAGGGTGGCCGCCACCTCCGTCTGGCCCCGATGGCCGCGCAGGGCGTGGATGCGCGGATCGAACGGCGCGACCGAGCCCTTGGCCGCCTCCACCGACAGGGCCCCCGCCACCAGCGCCGCCTGGAACACCCGCTCGATGCGGAACAGGCCGGCCAGGGCGCAGGCGGTCGAGAACTGCGTGCCGTTGAGCAGCGCCAGCCCTTCCTTGGGGCCCAGCACCAGCGGTTCCAGGCCCGCCCTGGCCAGCGCCTCCGCCGCCGGCATCCGCTCGCCGGCCAGGAACGCCTCGCCGACCCCGATCATCGCCGCCGCCATGTGCGACAGGGGGGCCAGGTCCCCGGAGG
>SDZP01000479.1 GCA_004144935.1 Caulobacteraceae bacterium
CCCCTGCCCGCCTTCCCCGGCGCCGAGGGCCATGGACGATTTTCCCAAGGCGGCAGAGGGGGTTCGGTGCTTTTCGTCAACAGCCTGGAGGACGCCGGACCGGGGTCCCTCAGGGCGGCCGTGGAGGCCGGCGGACCGCGCACGGTAGTGTTCGCCACGGCCGGCACCATCCGCCTGAAATCGCCGCTGAAGATATCGCGGGGCCGCATCACCATTGCCGGCCAGACCGCGCCCGGCGAGGGAATCACCCTGGCCGACCAGCCGCTGATCGTCGCCGCCGACGACGTCGTCGTGCGATTCCTGCGGATCAGGCTGGGGGCGGAGTCGGGGACGCAGGCGGATGCCGTCACCGTCTCGCGCGGCCGCCGGATCATCCTCGACCACCTGTCGGCCAGCTGGTCGGTCGACGAGACCCTTGCGGTGGGCAGCCGCTACAGCCCGCCGGAAGACGGAGTCTACGACGTCACCGTGCAGTGGAGCCTGATCGGCGAGTCGCTCAATCGCTCGCGGCACGCCAAGGGCCGCCATGGCTACGGCAGCCTGATCCGGGGCGGCCATGGGGCGAGGATGACCTTCCACCACAACCTGTGGGCCAGCCATCAGGCCCGCATGCCCCGACCCGGCAACTACAACGGCGCGGACGTCGATCCGATCGGGCCCTTCATCGAGTTCCGCAACAACGTCTTCTACAACTGGGGCGGCGGCCACGCCGGCTACAACGCCGACAGGGCGGCGCACGCGGCCTATGACGTCGTCGGCAACGCCTATCTGCCGGGGCCTGACAGCGGCGGACGGCTGGCCTTCTGCGAGGAGAACAGCCTGTCGCGCGCCTGGTTCGCCGACAACGCCATGGCCGGGATGGCGCCGGACGACCCCTGGAGCCTGGTCGGCTGCACGCCCCCCGAAGGCTACCGGGCGAACGGCCCGCTCGCCGCCTCGGGCGTGGTCACCACCTCACCGGCGGCGGCGGCGGCGGTGGTGCTGGACCGGGCCGGGGCCTCGCGGGTGCGGGATGCGGCGGACCTGCGGATCGTGGCCGGGGTGCGGGACGGAACCGGGCGGCTGATCGACAGCGAGACGGATGTCGGCGGCTGGCCCGTGCTGAAAGGCGGCTCCGCGCCGGCGGATGTCGACCGGGACGGGATGGCGGACGCCTGGGAGCGGGAGCACGGGCTGGACCCGAAAGACCCGGCCGACGGTGCCTTGGACCGCGACGGCGATGGCTGGACGAACCTGGAGGACTACCTTGACTGGCTCATCCAGCGCCCTTCTCCCCCTGGGGGAGAAGGTGGCCCCGAAGGGGTCGGATGAGGGGTCGCACCGGCGGATGAAGGGTGTCGCCGGATGCGGACAGGCTGGTGCGACCCCTCAACCGTCGGCTGCGCCGACACCTTCTCCCCCAAGGGGAGAAGGGAGTCCTCAGGCGACGCCCTAACCGGTGTTTCTGAGCCCCGCCGCGATGCCGGTAACCGTCAGCTGGATGGCCAGCCGGGTTTCCTCGCTGTCGTCGCCCTTGCGCCGTCGGCTGAGCAGTTCCAGCTGCAGGTGGTTGAGCGGCCGGACCGAGCCGGCCGCCAGGGCGACGGACTCGGCGAGGTCGGGCCGGTCGTCCAGCAACCGGGTCCCGCCGCGGATCGCCAGGGCCAGCTCGACGGCGGCGTCATGTTCCCGCCGGATATCCTCGAAGATCGGATCGGCGGAGGCGCGGTCCTCGCACAGGGCGGCGTAGCGGGCCGCGAGAGTCATGTCGCTCTGGGCCAGGGCCAGTTCCATGTTCGACAGCAGCGCCTCGACGATGTCGAACTCGGCCGCCAGCTCGGCCAGCCGCGCCGGCTCGAACCCGGCCCTCTGCGCCCCGCCGGCCAGGCCGTACCAGCCCGGCAGCATGATCCGCGCCTGCGACCAGCTGAACACCCAGGGGATGGCCCGCAGGTCCTCGATGCGCCGGCTCTTGGTCCGGGAGGCCGGGCGGCTGCCGATGTTGAGGGTGACGATCTCGGCGATCGGGGTGGCCGACCAGAAGAAGTCCTCGAAGCCGGGGGTGTCGTAGACCAGGGCTCGGTAGTTGGCGAAGGCGCCGGCGGCCAGGGCGTCCATGGCCTCGACCGCCTTGGCGGGGACCGGCTCACGCGGCCGGGCTGTGGCGGTCAGCACGGCGGCGGTCAGGCCCTCCAGGTTGCGGCGGGCGGTGGGCTGGTCGCCGAAGCGGCGGAAGATCATCTCCCCCTGTTCGGTCATCCGCAGGCGGCCCTGGACGAGGACGCCCGGGTCGCCGTGCTGCTGGAGGAACTGGCGACGCGCCGCCCGCTGCGCTCGCCGTTCACCGCCTATGGCGAGGAGACGGCCCGCGAGCTCGGCATCATCG
>SDZP01000480.1 GCA_004144935.1 Caulobacteraceae bacterium
CCCCATGTGAAGGGCAAGGCGTCCATCTTCCTCGACGAGGGCGACTACACGACCCAGACCAAGCTGGCCGTGTGGTTCGGCAGCGAGGCCGTCGGCATCAGCGACCGGGCCGTCGAACGCGCCGAACTGTGCGTCAGCATCCCCATGTTCGGCATGATCGAAAGCCTCAACCTGGGCACCAGCTCGGGCATCGTCCTGTACGAAGTGACCAAGCAACGCCGCGCCTACCAAAGCCGCTACCGCATGCGGAACCAGCGCGGCGAACGGGCCGAGCCGCTGCCGGTGGTGATGGCGCCGACGAAGTGAGGCGGGAGCGTCAACGCGCGTAGTCCGTCGCCCCCGGCGCGACGGGCGCGGGGTTCAGCGCGACCCAACGCACCGACAGCTCGCACAGCCCCTCGCCCACGCCGTCGAGCGTGCGGGCGCGCTGGATCAGTTCGGCCGCCCGCGCCTGATCCGCATCGGACAGGGGCGCGCCCGAGGCGATATGCGCCAGAAAGGCCTTGCCCATCCTGCGATAGTCGGCGTCCCAGTTGGCGCCGCCGTTGCGGTCGATCTCGTCGGCGATGCGACCGGCGATGCGGATGACCTCGCCCTGCACCGTCGCGGCGGCGCCGCTGGACGGGACCAGAAGAGCCCAGAGTTCCTGATGCTGATCCTGCCAGCGTCCGGGCGTGGCGACGATCGGCCCCGCGCCGTCGTGCATGCGGCGACGCGCGACCGGCGGCAGGTCGAACAGGGCGTAGAGACGGTCCAGACCGTCGCTGGTCTGCTGCAGGAATTCGGGATTGAAGCCCGCCCGGTGGAACTCGAAATTCTCGCCGATCCGCTGCACGAAGGCCCGGTGTTCCGCCGGCCCCGGCCGGGCGGCGCCGCCGCCGCCGCTGACAGCGCGCCTTATGCGGTCGAACAGCCCCGGCGTTGCAAGCGGCGGCTCGGCCGCCAGCAGCAGGGCGGCGATCTCGGCCATCGCCTCGATCTGGGCGTTGCTGCAGGCCTGCAACCCCGCCGCCAGCGGCGTCAGCCCCGCGCGGTTGACCGCGTCGGCGCGCGCGCCCCGCGCCAGCAGGATACGCACCGCCTCAGGCTTGGCCGAGGTCGCGGCCTTGTGCAGGGGGGTGTCGCCCGACGGGTCCGTGGCGTGGATGTCGGCGCCCAGATCCAGCAGGACCTCGACCTTGCCGTTCCAGCTGCCGGCGTGCTCATGCAGCGGCGTGCGCCCCCAGGTGTTGGTCGCCTCAAGATCGGCGCCCTGTTCGACCAGCCAGCGGATCAGCGCCTCGGGCGCGTCATTAAAGGCCAGCGCCGTCTGCTTGCCGTACCCGCCCCGCGCATCCCGTTCGCAGGCGTCAAACACGGCGGTGAGCGCGGCCATGTCGCCCGCCTTCAGCAGGGCGTCGAAGTCCTTGGGCAGGGTCTTCTTCTTCGGCTTCGGCATGGGCGCTCAACGGTGGGGGCGAGGCGCGAGGGTGCGTCATCCGGCAGGGCGGGGCAACGCCTTGCGCGCCACCAATGCACACCGGGCCGTCCGGCGCGATCAATGCCCACCATCCGATGGACATGATCCTGACCCGGTGAACCAATGTGACAACACCGGCCCGCCCGGCTAGCGTCGACAACCGGGATGGATCGAGGGGGACAGATGGAAGCGACGGGCATTATGGCGGTCGGCGAAAGCGCCGCCGCCCTGGCCTACATCAGGACGCGTCGGGGCCTGTCCCCGCGCCAGTCCAAGGCCATACTCCTGTTGGGCATGCTGGCCGTCGGCCTGCCCGTGGCCGCGTGGACATCGGGCTCGTGGCTCTTTGGCGTCCTGGCGGTCGAGGGCGCCATCGCGGGCCTGATCGTCGGCGTGCTGATCGTCCACGCCCTGACCGGCCCCACCCTGCGCAAGGCCCTGGCCACGCGCGGCCAGTCCGCCACCCTGCCGATGACCCTGCGCCTGTCGCCCGCCAGCCTGACCCAGGACCTCGGCGATGTCATCCTGACTGCCCGCTGGTCCTGCCTCACCGACGTCTTTCGCACCCCCAAACACTGGGTCTTCCTGATCCAGAGCAGCGCCATCGTCCTGCCGCGCCACTTCTTCGCGACGGCGGAGGCGGAGCGGGTGTTTCTGGCGGAGGTGGTGGCGCGGATGCCGGAGGCGGCGCGGGCGAGAAGCGCGGACGCGGTAAGGGCGGCGGGCGGCTAGGGAAGGTCAGGCGGCGCGGCGATCAGGCGTCCCGCCACAGCCTGCCCTGCCGCTGGATCCCGATCCAGTAAAACACATAGCCCCCCACGCCGCCGCCGACCGCGTAGCCGATCAGGCCCGAAAGCCGACCGTCCGAGACGAAGTAGAGGTTGGCGCACACGCCGATCAA
>SDZP01000481.1 GCA_004144935.1 Caulobacteraceae bacterium
CTCCCAGGCGGCCGGGTTCGTTCCGGCTCAGGTGATCGCTGATAAGAATGGCGGGCGAACGGCGTGTCGGCAAGCGGCGCGTTTTAACCAGACGTTTGGCGTTACGACCTAGTGTCGGCTGGCTGAAACACGCGCATCCGCCGAAAGCGGCTGCGTTTCGGGGGAAGACGACGCGATGTCTGGCGATATTGAACAAACCCTGCGCGGCCCGCAGGCCTACAAGATCACCCGCAAGGCCATCGACATGATGGAGCGCTACAATATCTGGCCGACGCCGCTCAACTTCGAGCTCTGGTCGCATTTCGTCGCCGATCCCGAAGGCGCCCTGGCCAAGGAACTGACCCGCCTGATCAGCACGGGCGAGCCGATGACCGAGACGGTCAGCGAGGAACTGGCCGCCGCCTACCTGGCCAAGGCCAAGCTGAATGAACAGATCCGCGACGCCGGGGATCAGCTGACCAAGGAACTGGCGTCGGTGGCCAAGGCCATCCAGACCGCCCAGAAGTCCACCGCCGCCTACGGCGAGACCCTGTCCACCGCCAGCGAGGGCCTGGGCGCGGCGACCGACGCCGGCGCGATCAAGCAGATGGTGCAGACCCTGGCCAGCGCCACCCAGCGCGTCCAGAAACAGAACGACTCCCTCGAACAGAAGCTGTCGGACTCGACCACCGAGGTCGCGCGTCTGCGCGAGCACCTGGAGCAGGTGCGCCGCGACGCCACCACCGACGGCCTGACCAACCTGGCCAACCGCAAGGCCTTCGACGACGAACTGGCCCGCGCCTGCGCTGACGCCGACGAACAGGGCGCGGCCCTGACCCTGGCGGTGCTGGACATCGACCATTTCAAGAACTTCAACGACACCTGGGGCCACCAGACCGGCGACCAGGTGATCCGCTTCGTGGCCAGCGTCATCGGCCGCGTCGGGGCCACGCCGCGGTTCGCCGCCCGCTATGGCGGCGAGGAGTTCGCGATGATCTTCCCCGGCGAGGACGCCGCCATCGTCGAGGCCTGCCTGGAAGAAATCCGCGATGAGGTCGCCTCGCGCATGCTCAAGCGCCGCTCGACCAATGAGGACCTGGGCACGGTGACGGTGTCGGCCGGCCTGGCAACTCGCAAGGCCGGCGAGACGGGAGTCTGCACGATGGATCGCGCCGACGCGGCGCTCTACATCTCCAAGCGCGCCGGGCGGAACCGGGTGACCAATGGCGAGAAGGTGACGTCGGTCGCCGCCTAGGCGCTCCGTCTCCCGACAAGCGGGAGGGGGCCGAAAATATCTCTGGCGTTCCCCCGCGTTATTGGGACCACCTTTGCCTCAAAGCATCAAAGGGAGGTCCGCCATGGACTACGCGAAAATCAAGATCGAACAGGTCGACGGCGTCGCCGTGGTGATCATGAACGATCCGGGCTCGATGAACGCCGCCGGGCTCGACCTGGCCAGCGAACTGGCTCACGCCTTCCGCAGCATCGCCGGCGGCCAGATCAAGGCCCGCGCCGTGGTGCTGACCGGCGAAGGCCGCGGCTTCTGCTCGGGCGCCAACCTGTCGGGCGGCGGCGCGGCCGGCCGTGAGCTGGACGTCGACGGCAAGCCGGACGCCGGCAACGCGCTGGACAGCATCTACAATCCGCTGGTCACCCTGATCAAGAACTGCCCCGTGCCCGTGGTCACCGCCGTCAACGGCGCCGCCGCCGGCATCGGCTGCTCCTTCGGCCTGCTGGGCGACTACATCCTGGTCGGCGAAAGCGGCTACTTCCTGCAGGCCTTCCGCCGCATCGGCCTGGTGCCGGACGGTGGCTCGACCTACCTGCTGCCGCGCATGATCGGCCGCGCCCGGGCCATGGAAATGGCCCTGATGGGCGACAAGATCGGGGCCGCCAAAGCGCTGGAATGGGGCCTGTGCAACCGCGTCGTCGCCGACGCCGAGCTGCGCGACGCCGCCATTGAAGTCGCCAAACAGTTGGCCGCCGGCCCGGCGTCGCTGGGCCTCATCCGCCAGCTGATCTGGGACAGCCAGGACAACACCTGGGGCGAGCAGCTGCAGGCCGAACGCCGGGCCCAGAAGGTGGCCGGCAAGACCGACGATTTCGTCGAGGGCGTCAGCGCCTTCCTGCAGAAGCGTCCGGCGGCCTTCAAGGGCGCCTAAGAGCCCCTTCCCGCCTAGCCATCCCAAGGCCCGGGTCCGACATCGGCCCGGGCCTTTTTGCCTTTTTTCGGCGCCTTGCCGCGCAGCACCGCCTCCAGCGCCAGCCGCGCCCAGCGCGAGGCCTCGGCCGGATCGTCCTGCGCCGCCTCCGGCAGGCTGAAGTACGGCAGGCCAGCCTGCCGTACTTCAGCCTGCCGGAGGCGGCGCAGGACG
>SDZP01000095.1 GCA_004144935.1 Caulobacteraceae bacterium
ATATTGTAGAGCTGCATGATGGCCAGGGCCGTCCCGTAGAGGATGGCGAGGACCGGCATGTAAACCAGCGCCATGTTGGTGATCACCTCCGCGTCCACCTCGCCCGGCTTGGCGTTGCGGGGGAAGTCGATCAGCACCAGCAGGAAGCTGGCGGCCATGACTCCGACGCCGCCGACGGCCTTCTGCACCAGGCTGGTGAAGGCGAAGAACAGGCCCTCCGACCGCCGGCCGGTCTTGACCTCGGAATGCTCGACCACGTCGGCCAGCATCGAGGTGATCAGGATGGCGGCGGTGATGCCGAACACGCCGCGGATGACGCCGTCGAGGAACAGCCAGGGGACGATGGACGGGATCTCGCCCGACATGTCCGTATTCTCCGGGAACCAGCCCATCAGCCGCAGCAGCAGCGGCGCGAAACCGGTGAGCACGGACAGGGCGAGCAGGATGGTGCCGGCCTTTTTCTTGCCGGACCGCTTGGACAGCATCGGCGCGGCGACCAGGGCGACGGCCGAGGAGATGTAGCTGTCCAGCACCAGCACGCCGGTCCAGAAGGAGTTCAGCTCCCAGAAGTAGGTCGAGAAATAGAAGGCCAGGGTGAAGCTGACGCCCTGGGCGATGGCGGCGACCAGGCCGACCAGGGTGATGACCACGAAGGGTCGGTTGGAGAGGGTGTCCCTCATCTGAACGAGGGTCTGGCCCAGCGTCCGGGCCGCGTGCACGGGCGCTCGTCGAAGCCAGGGTATGAACCGGTGGGTGCCGGCGGCGGAGGCGATGATCGAGACGAACATCAACACCGCCCCGACATAGCCGTAGGTCTTGTAGGCTTCGGGATTGAGCTGGCCGTTCGGGATCTCGGCGGTGGGCTGCATGAAGATGAAGAACATCGCCACCGTCAGGGTCAGGCCGCCCCACCAGGCGAAGAAGTAGCGCCAGCCGAGGATGGAGCTGCGTTCGTCGTAGTCCTCGGTCAGTTCGGCGGCCAGCGACGAGGAGGGCACTTCATAGACGGTGATGAAGCTGCGGCCGAGCACCGCGACGGCGACCAGGTACCAGAACAACGCCCCTTCGCTCCAGCCGGCCGGCGGGTTCCAGAGCAGCAGGAACGACAGCGCCACCGGCAGGGCCGAGGCATACATGAAGGGATGGCGACGGCCCCAGCGCGAGCGCCAGTTGTCGGAAATCTCGCCGAGCACCGGGTCGATCACGCAGTCGATGACCAGGGCCAGGGTGATGGCCAGGCCGACCGCCCGGGGGTCCATGCCGACGACCTGGTTGTAGAACAGCAGCAGAAAGACGCGGTAGCCGTTGTCCTTGATCCCGAAGGCCACAGACCCCAGTCCGTAGAGCATCTTGGTGCCCACGCCCACGCGGGGACGCGGGCCGAGCGGCTTCGCGGCATCGGTCATCTAAGCTTCCACCCTGCAACTGGCGGCTCTGCGGCCGCATCATTTTTCGAACCTGGGGTATGTTTTGTGGAGCTGTCAATCAATCGTTTGAATCATGACGGCGGATTCATCTCGGCCTGGCGCAGGGCGCAGGCGTCCCAATAGGGCCTGCCGCCGAACCGCTCGACGAGGCGATCCGTCAGGATGCGCACCTTGGCCGGCGGGCCGCCGGGCGGCCGCACGAGGTAGAGACCGGCTTCGCCGGTGGGATAGTCCATCAGCAGCGGCTCCAGCCGCCCCGCCTCGATGTAGTCGGCGGTAAGGAAGGTCGGCAGCAGGGCGATGCCGAGGCCGGCGACGGCGGCCTGCACCACCGCCTCGCCGTTGTCGGCCCGGAAGCGCGCCTCCGGTCGCACGCTGATGGTCCGCTTGCCATCCTGGAACCGCCAGCTGTCGCCCTGCCGCATTCCGCTCTGGACGACGGCGTCATGATCGGCGAGGTCGGCGGGCGTCTTCGGCCAACCACGGCGACCTAGGTAGTCGGGGCTGGCGACCACGCCGGCCAGGATCGGCGCGATCCGGCGGGCGACCAGGGTCGAGTCGGCCAGAACGCCCAGCCGCACGGCGGCGTCGAATCGCTCGGCCACCAGGTCGACCACCCCGTCGCTGTAGGCTGCCTCGATCCGCAGCCGGGGATGTTCGAGCGCCAGTTCAACCAGGATCGGCTGCACATGGCGCAGGCCAAACGAGAGGGGCAGGGCGACGCGCAGTGTCCCCCCCAGCGACTCCCCGCTCTGGGCCACCGCCTCGCGGGCCTCCTCAAGATCGGCCAGGATCCGTTCGGCCCGCAGCTTGAATTCCAGCCCCGCCTCGGTGGGGCTGATGCCCCGTGTGGTGCGTGACAGGAGCCGGGCGCCCAGGTCTGCCTCCAGGCCCGAGACCCGCCGCGACAGGATCGACTTGGACACGCCCAGCCGGGCGGCGGCCCGGCTGAAGCCGCCGGTCTCCACCACCTCGACAAAGGCGCGGATGGATTCCAGATCGGACATTTGCCTGCACCTTTCGTGAAACAATGATAGTTCAACAGATGGTCAGCGTTGCAGTTTCGTCAACAGTGAACTGCAACTTCCACAGCTACCGATCAAGCCTCCCAGAGCGCATCTGTCCGTCACGGCCACAGCGCCAAAGGAGATTTCGAGATGACCAAGGTACTTGTCCTGAACAGCAGCGTCAGCGGCGACGCGTCCGTCAGCCGCGCCCTCGTCCAGACCGCCGTCGACGCGCTCAGCCGTCCGGGCGTGGCGATCATCGAGCGCGATCTGGGCGCCGACCCCATCCCGCACCTGACGCCGGATACCGTCGCCACCGTGCGCGGCGCCGATCCGGTCACCCCGGCGCAGATCGAAGCCCGCGCCCTGGCCGATGGCCTGATCGCCGAACTGAAGGACGCCGACGTTCTGGTCATCGGCGCGCCGATGTACAACTTCGCCATCCCGTCCGGCCTCAAGACCTGGTTTGACCATGTGCTGCGCGCCGGCGCGACCTTCCGCTACTCCGAGGCCGGTCCCGAGGGCCTGGTCACCGGCAAGAAGGCCATCGTCGTGCTGTCGCGCGGCGGCCTCTACAGCGAAGGTCCGGCGGCGGCGATGGACTTCCAGGAGCCCCACCTGCGCACCCTGCTGGGCTTCATGGGCATCACCGACGTCACCTTCGTCCGCGCCGAGAAGCTGGGCTTTGGCCCCGCGGCCGTCGAGGAGGCCCTGGGCGCCGCCCGCGACCACATCGGCCGCGTCGTCGGAGCCGGGTTCCGCGAAGCCGCCTAAGGCCCGGGACAACATCGGTATGGGCTGGTAGGCTCCGGGCATGGAAACCTGGATCCTGCCGGCCCTGCTCGGCGTCGGCCTGGCCGCCGCCACCGGATTTCGCACCTTCCTGCCGTTGCTGATGCTCGGACTGGCGGCCAGGTACCGCCTGTTCGGGGTCGAACTGGCCGACGCCATGGGCTGGCTGGATTCCACGCCGGCCCTGATCGCGCTCGGCATCGCCACCGCCGTGGAACTGGCGGCCGACAAGATTCCCGCCGTCGATCACGCGCTCAGCGCCGTCGGCACGGTGGTCCGCCCGGTCGCCGGCGCCGTGGCGGCGGGCGCCGCCTTCTCGCATTTCGATCCCATGGTGGCGGCCATCGCCGGCCTGATCATCGGCGCCCCGACGGCCCTGGCCTTCCATGCGGCCCAGGCCGGCACGCGGGTGGTCAGCAGCGGGACCACGCTGGGCCTGGCCAACCCCTTCATCTCGGCGGGCGAGGACCTGGCGTCCTTCTTCACCGCCCTGCTGGCCATGCTGGCGCCGATCCTCATCCCGCTGGTGCTGGCGGTGATGGCGTTCGCGCTGTGGAGCCTGTGGCGCCTCGTGCGCCGCCGACCGACGGTCAGTCGCCGCCCGGGGGCGTGAAGCCGATGGGAAGGCGCATATGAAGGCCTTCCGTGGACTTGCCGCTGGTCGTAGTCTTGGTGAGTTGGAAGGCGCCGGACAGCGTCAGCGCCGCCTGACCGAAGCCGGCCCCGGCGGGGGTCTCCGACACAATCTGGCAATCCTTCATCCGCCCCTCGGCGTCGGTGACGCAGTCGAGGACCACCCGGCCCGCCTGCCCTCGCCGCAGCGCCTTTTTGGGGTAACTCTTGGCGACGGTGGAGGGCGACGGCATGCGCAGCCAGCGAGGGACGTCCGGCTGCGGTTTGGCGATGTCCACGGGCGAGACGGTGGTCGAGGACGCCTCCTGCGCCGTCGCGGCGGAGGCCATCGTCAGGCAGAGGGTCAGGGCGAGGTCGCGCAGCATGGAAGACTCCGGAACGGCCGTCATGTTGGCACGTGTGCGAGATCTGTCCAGCACGGCAAAACGCCCCCGCAGCAGGCTGCGAGGGCGCTTCGTTGTCAGCCGGCTGGCTAGTTGAACAGGTCCAGCACGACCGAGGCGATGAGGCCGGTGGCGACCGCGGTCAGCACCACGTCGTTACCCACCCGGCGGTACTCGTAGCCACGCGGCGGGGCGCGCAGGCCGTAGCGGTTGTGATCGACGTAGTAGGCGCGGTTGCGGTAGGCGGCCGGCAGGGACTGACCGCTGTGGAAGCGGCGGGCCTGGTAGCCACGCGGCGGGGTGTAACGGCCGGCCTTGTAGCGCTTGGCGGCCCGGCGGTCGGCCCGGTTTTCCTGCTTGGCCTGGCGGACGTCCCGTTTGGCTTCGCGGACATCCTGGCGGGCTTCGCGCACATCGCGCGGCGCGGCCGAGGCGGCGGTGGCGCCCCCGGCCAGGAGGGAGAGGGCGACGGCGGAAATCAGCAGCTTCTTCATGACGGTATCTTTCCTTGTTCTGGAGCGCCGGGAAGGCGCCCTGGGTCCTGATGACGACGCCAAGATAGGACGCGCCGACTGAGCCGGACCTGAACGGGGCGCGTCAGGTTAAGTTCATGATATTTCACCCATTTCAGAACATTTCGCGGCTGCAATACTCAGCCTAGTTGA
This sequence comes from Caulobacteraceae bacterium, assembly GCA_004144935.1. Classification (GTDB taxonomy): domain Bacteria; phylum Pseudomonadota; class Alphaproteobacteria; order Caulobacterales; family Caulobacteraceae; genus Caulobacter. The sequence goes on from SDZP01000095.1 coordinate 4,908, forward strand.
CGGCGCTGAAGGTCAGCGGAATCCGCACGACGCCACCATCGACGGACTCCACGGTCTTGCTCTCCACCTTCAGCCGGAAGAACTGCGACAGGGAGACGCCCGCCTCGCCGAAACCGTAGCCCAGCGGCGATTCAGAAATCACCCAGCAGCGGCGCATTATGCCTTCGGCAGTGATCTCGCAGTCGAGGGTGGTCTTCCCGCCGACACCTTTGCGCATCGCCAGTTCCGGGAAGTAGGTGTTGACGTTTGCCCCCGACGGCTTGGCCTTCCATTTGAAGGTTCCGATCTGGCGGTCCTGGCGGTCCCGGATCTGGCCCGGGAACTTTGACGGCTCCGCGACCGGGCCTGGCTGGAAAACGAGCGGGAAGCGCACCCGGCCGCCGGCCACCGGCGCGCCGTCGACGGTCGTCGGGGCCATCCTGAACAGCAGCGCCGCCTTCACCGCCGCCGGCCCGAAGCCGAGGGTCGGGTCAGGGTCCTGCAGCACCTCACAGTCGGTCAGGGCCCCGTCGGCCTTCACGATGCAGCCGACCACCACGGTTCCCCCGACGCCCTTGTCGGAGGCCGCCTTGGGATAGAGCCGGCTGATCTCGTCGCCGGTCGGGGTCCGCACCCATTTGGGTTTGGCGATCAGAGGCCCGGCTTCCGGGGTGACGGCAACGGCCGGCCCGGCAAGGGTGAGGGCGGCGAGGGCGATCAAAGTCAGGCGCATGGTTGATGCTCGCAAGGAGGGTGACGGGCTGTCCAGAGACGGCAGGCCTTTGGCGGCGCTGCAAAGAGGTCTAGGCTCAACCTGAGCCCTGAGTCCCGCGCGGACCGGGCGGATGCAGGAGGCCGGCCGTTGCGCAAACTGGTGCTGTTGTCGCGCAAGGGCGGAACGGGAAAGACCACTCTGTCGGTCAATCTTGCGGTCGCCGCCCTGCGCGAGGGCCTCGGCGTCAGCATCGTCGACCTCGATCTGCAGGGCTCGGCCACCGCCTGGGCGGCCGGGCGGAAGAACGCGGCGCCGGACGTGCGGCCGGCCAACGGCGGCACCCTGTTCCCGGTGGCCAACGCCGCCGAGCGGGCGGGCCGCGACCTGTTGATCATTGACACCCCGGCCGGCGGCGACGCCATCTCCGGCGCGGCCATCCGGCTGGCCGACCTGGCCATCCTAGTCTGCCGGCCCAGCTATTTCGATCTGGCGGCCCTGGTGCCGGCGGCCCAGGCGGTGCGCGAGGCCGGCAAGCCCGGGCTGATCGTGCTGAACCAGGCGCCCAGCCGCCGGGCCGGCCAGGAGAGCCCGGTCATCGCCCGCGCCGTCGAGGCCGCGCGAGCCCTCGGCTTTCCAATTGCGCCCGTCGGCCTGCGGGCCAGGGTCGCCTTCCAGGAAAGCCTGTGGCGCGGCCTTGGAGTGCTGGAGTTCGAACCCCGCAGCCCCGCCGCCGCCGAGATCGGCCGGCTGTGGAGCGAGGTGGCCGATACCCTGTGGCCGGACCGGGTGGAGCATCGCGGCGCCGCCGAGTAGGCCGGGCGGCGCCGCGCCGCGGCCTATTTCTTGGCCTTCTTCATGCCCTTCAGCGCCTTCTCGAAGGCGGCCTTGTCGGACGGCTTCAGGTCCGGCCGGCCCATCATGATGCCGATCGCCAGGCCGCCCTCGACGAAGGTGGTCTCACCCTCTTCGATCTCGACGGTGATGGCGTCCTTGGCTTCGGTGGCGCCGCTGAACTGGTAGCTGCCCGGCGCGCCCTGGAAGGTGAAGTAGACGCCGTTGGTCATGTTGCCGACGATGGTCTGCAGGCCCTCGCCGGTGCGGATCTTGTAGCCGACGGCGGCGCCGGCGAACTTGCTGGGACGGAAGAAGACCACCTGGCCCATGCCGGCCGGCGGGGCGTCGATGGCGCCGGGGACGACGGCGGCCGCGGGCGCGGCGGCGGCCGCCGGCTCGGCGGGCGTCGCGGGCTCGGCCATCGGGGCCGGCTCGGCCGTGGGGGCGGCGTCCTGGGCGAAGGCGGGGCCGCAGGCCAGGGCGGCCATGAGGGCGAGGGCGGAGAGACGCAGTTTCATCGGTGGTCCTTGCTTGCGAAGTCTGGTGGAGATCAGGGTTGCGCCGCCGGAGCGGTCGCGGGGGTGAAATCGGCGGCCAGCTTGGCCGAGCCCCGGGCGCCGGCCGGGACGATGATCTGGCCGCCCTTGACAAGGCCCATGGCCCACAGCGACCCCATGGTGGTGTCGCGGCCGACGGCGGCGAACTGGAAGGCCTTCAGCGGGATGCGGGTCTCGCCAAGCTCAAGGTAGCGGGCGGCCAGCAGCAACTCGCCGGAGCGGCCGCCGAGGCCGGAGGGGGCCGAATGCACGACCTCGCCGACGCCCCTGGTTCCGGCTGGGATCAGCACCTGGCCGTCGACGACCAGCGGCTCCGCCAGGGGGATGGCGAAACGGTCGCCGGGCTTGTTGGTGTTGGAGCCCAGCGGTTCGGCGAGGGCGACGATGACCGGGGTGTTCTTCGGCGCCATGGCGGCGCTCGCGGCCGGAGGCGCGGTCACAGGAGGGGAAGGCTGGGCCAGGACGGCACACGGCAGGGCCAGCACGGCGGCCGCAATCAGTAGTCCCCGCATCGCCCGAACGCCCCCGTTACTGGACTCAGGCAATCGGCGGTCCGATCCGGCCGCAAGGGTGTCTTTCCGGTTGATCGCCGAAAGTCTTCGCCAGCTTCTGCTCCTGGCAGTCATTGGGCTGTCGATGCAAGCCAGGGAAGCAAAAGCCCGCATGCGGCTCCCGGTTAGTCGAAAAGACCCAGACTGGGCCGTATGCGGAGAATTCCTTGCAGGAGTGGAGCGAAACCGGCCGGGCGGGGTTTTGAGCACCGGCCGGTCGTCCAACCCTCGATTCACCCTCCGGGGCGACGACCGCCACCGGTCCCTGGCCTTCGGGTCAGGGACCACCGCCTCCCGGCAAAACCACCCAGAGACGAATTATTCATTGCGCCCGTACAGGATGCGCTCATAGTTCGCCGGTCCATGGGACGCTGGAAAAGCCACGGGGCCTGCCATGATCACCCTCACCGACGACGACACCGACCTGCTGGACTCGGCCAGCGTCGAGGACCTCTACGGCCACCTCGGCGGGGCCGACGATACCGCCCAGCCGGAGGCGGTTTCGCCCTCGCTCACCGCCCTGCATGCCTCGGCCAAGGCGGCGGAGCCGGGCCTGCTGTCGGACCTGGCCGCCAAGGGCAAGGCGCTGTTCGAGAAGTACTGGCCGCTGGCCCGGGACAAGGTCTGCGCCATATACGCCGACGACGGCGGCCAGGGCGACAGGAAGGGCTGGATCGCCAAGGCCGCCGCCGCCATCGCCTCGGCGCTGAACCTGTCGGCGACCGTGGCGGTGCTGGTCATCGGCATCGCCATCAAGCTGGGCCTCGACGCCCTGTGCGGGACCGAGCGGGCCCCGGCCTAGCCTTCCACCGGCCGGGCCACCAGCGACGACAGGCCGGCGAAGCCGGTCGGGGCGATCAGCCGCGCCGCCTTCTCGTCCACCGCCAGCGCCGCCCGGGCGTAGAGGGCGGTGACCGCCGCCGTGGTCAGGGCCGCCACCAGCTGCAGCCGGAAGCCCTCCGGCCGCCGTTTCATCCAGAACAGGCCCAGCGCCTGGGTCGCGCCCCATAGCGCCAGGGCCCGGCCGCGCTCGGGCCCGTCCGGCGCGTTCCACACCCTCAGGGCGGCGATGGTGCCGGTCGAGGTGATGGCCGGCCAGATCAGCTTGCCCAGCTGGCTGCGCGACGGCTCCGCCCCCGGCGCCGCCGGCTGGCGGCCCTGGCGGCTGCCCAGCAGGGTGACGGCGGCCACCGCGCCCAGGCAGATGGCCAGGCCCATGGCCACATGCGCCGGGTCCTGGCCCTCGGCGTTGAGTTGCTCGCTGACCTCGTGGGTCAGCTTCTGTCCCAGTCCCATGCTCACGTCCCTCAAGCCCTTGCCAAGGCCCAATCGCGCAGCCCCCGGGTAGGTTCCCGCGGCGGGGTGGCGGCGCCGTGGCCGGCCGTATCGAAGCTGCCAACAATTATACCGGGCCCCGCCTGGGGGAAGCGGGTCATTGATGGCAAGGGTCTGATTCAGCGTGATATTTTGCGTGATGCGGAGGCTGTGACTGTAGGCGCCCGGGTTGGCATGGCGTAGGCGCCGAGGCTGCAAATGTTGGCGCCCTGGTGAGCCGACAGGCCTACGCGGCCAGCCGGCGATGCGCGGGAGGCCGAAAATGGCGATGAATATGTCTAGACATATTGGCAAAAGGCCCGGCGGGCGGGGTTTTTGCACCCTTTGAGGGGGCGGACCGGCCACCATCATGCCCGCGCCAATTCCCTAGGCGGGCAAAACGTTCCGCGCCTAGCGCCCTGTTTTTCGCGGGAACATCCGCGACTCCTGGCGCCTTTTCTCTCCCACACCTGGGAGACCCAAACATGATAAGAACCCTGTCCACCGTCGCCGTCGCGGCGGCCCTGCTCGTCGCCTGCGGCCCGAAGGCCGATGACACCGCCGCCGCCAGCGGCGACAACACCGCCGGCCCCGCGGTCTCCGCCTCGGAGACCCCGCGCAACGACGCCGTCGACACCACCCCGACTACCGGGGACATGGGCACCACCCCCGGCGCCAACTCCTTCACCGAGGCGCAGGCCAAGGGCGCCATCGAGTCCGCCGGCTACACCGACGTCAGCGCCCTGACCCAGGGCGAGGACGGCGTCTGGCAGGGCACGGCCATGAAGGACGGCAAGTCCGCCTCGGTCAGCGTCGACTACAAGGGCAGCGTCAAGGCGATGTAGCGGGCGCTCAGGCCCTTCGTCCCTCCGCGCCCGGCGCGAAATTCCCAAAGCTTACAGTGCAAGGAGCTCACCGATGAGCAAGACCATCACCCGGTTGTTCGACACCCACACCCAGGCCCTCCAGGCCGTCGAGGATCTGGAGCGCGGCGGCGTCGACCACGACCGCATCAGCATCGTCTCCAGCAACACCGACAACTGGCATGACGGCCACAAGCACGCCGGCGGCTCCTCCACCGGCCCGCTGGGCGACGCCAACGGCGACGGCGAGAACGACGTCGCCGACGGGGCCGGCAAGGGCGCCACGCGCGGCGGCCTGATCGGCGGCGCCGGCGGCCTGCTGGCCGGGCTCGGCATGCTGGCCATTCCGGGCCTCGGCCCCGTGGTGGCGGCCGGCTGGCTGGCCTCGACGGCAGTCGGGGCGGCGGTCGGCGCCGTAGCCGGCGCGGCCACCGGCGGCCTGCTGGGCGCGCTGAAGGAAGCGGGCCACAGCGACGAGGAGGCCAACGTCTATGCCGAGGGCGTGCGCCGCGGCGGCACCCTGGTCAGCGTCCGCGCCGACGAGGCTGACGCCGGCCGCATCGAGCAGCTGCTCAACGGCGGCGTCGACGCCGCCACCCGTGGGGACGCCTATCGCCAGCAGGGCTGGAGCCAGTTCGACGACGCGGCCGACCCCTACAGCATGGACGACATCAGCCGCGAGCGCAGCCGCTACGGCGCCGGCGAGGACCGCTCGTTCGGCGGCCTGGACGGCGCCGACGCCGGCCGGGACGACACTGACCGCCCGGCCGCAACGCCCGGCGCCCCGACGGGCGGACCGCGCCAGTACTAGGCGCGGCCTGGTCCTGACCTGAGCAACGCCCCGGGCCGGTTGGTCCGGGGCGTTTTTCGTTGGGGGCTGTCAGCGGGCGAGGGGCGCGAGGGGGATTTTCCGCTTCCCCGGGGCGGCATGGGATAATGG
>SDZP01000482.1 GCA_004144935.1 Caulobacteraceae bacterium
CCATAGACGTTGGCCTCGAGCACCCCCGGCGCCTGGGCCAGCTGCTCGGCCACCTCGGCGGTGGAGACGTTCTCGCCCTTCCAGCGGAAGGTGTCGCCGATGCGGTCGACGAAGAAGATGTAGCCCTCCTCGTCCTTGCGCATCAGGTCGCCGGTGCGGAACCAGGCGTCGCCCTTCTCGAAGACGTCGTGCAGCACCTTCTTCTCGGTCGCCGCCTTGTCGGCATAGCCGGTGAAGTTGGTGCGCGCGTCGGAGGCGTCGATCTTGCCGATGCATTCGCCGACCTGGCCCGGGCCGCACTCGACGCACAGGCCGTTCGGCCCGCGGATCGGCTGTTCGGTATCGAGGTCGAACTGCACGATGCGGGCGTTGACCCGCTTCTTCAGCCATTTGGGAATCCGCCCGATGGCGCCCACGGTGCCGTCGAAGTTGAACATCGACACGTTGCCTTCGGTGGCCCCGTAGAACTCGAGGATCTCCGGAATGGCGAACCGCGACTTCATCTCGGCCCAGACATCGGCCCGCAGGCCGTTGCCGAAGGCCAGCCTCAGGCGATGATTGCGCTCTTCCGGATGCGGCTCGGCGTTGACCAGGTATCGGCCCAGCTCGCCGATGTAGACGAACATGGTGCAGCCCTCGGCGACAACGTCGCTCCAGAACTGGCTGGTCGAGAACTTCTTCTTGAGGACGATCGATCCGCCGGTCAGCAGCGCCGCCCCCATGGCGCACATGCCGCCGGTGGCGTGGTACAGCGGCAGAACCTGGTAGATGCGGTCCGTCTTCTCGGCCCCGGTCGAGCCGGCGAAGCCGCGCATGTAGAGCTGGGCCCGCATGTGGTTGATGCGCGCCGCCTTGGGCAGCCCGGTGGTGCCGCTAGTGTAGATGTAGAGGGCGGTGTCCTTGGCCCGCAGGTCGCCCCGCGCCGTCTGCCGGTCGGGGCGCAGCTGGCTGCAGCTCTTCAGGGCGGTGGTCAGGTCGCGGCGGTCGCCGCTGACCGGGCCGAGCGTCCACTGGTTCATGTGCCGGACCAGCTGGCCGCGCAGGGCCTCGAAGGCCGGCGAGGTCTCGGCGTCGACGATGCAGTGCAGGGCGCCAGAGATGTTCAGGCAGTGGGCCAGGGCCGCGCCGGTCAGGTTGTTGTTGATCAGGGCGGTGGCGATGCCGACCTTGGTCAGCCCGTACCAGATGGGCAGGTACTCCAGCCGGTTGGGCAGGAACAGCGCCACCGTCTGGCCCCGCGTGATGCCCTGGCCCTTGGCCCAGTGGGCGTAGCGGTTGGCGATCGCGTCCATCTCGCCATAGGTCACCGTCCGGCCCTCGAAGGTGATGGCCGGCCGCTCCCGGTGTTCGTCGACGGCCCGCTCCAGATCGTCGCAGATGAGGTTGGGCGAGTCAGGGGCAATGGGCTTGACCCATTTCAGCGTGCGCGAAAGCCCCTGAAAGAACTTCCAGTCCCGCGCAAGCCGCGCCCTCAGCTTCATGGCATGGCCCCTCTGATCAACGCCCGCTCAGCAATGCCCGGGGGAGGAACGCCCGGTCAAGGCGAGGTTGGCGCAGAGGTCTTGAGGCGATGTGAACGTGGCGCCGAGGCCTCACCTGAGAGGCGAGTCTGGAGACGGCCCGCGCCCCGGAAGGCGGAAACATGGCAAGCTTCTGACAGAATAACGGCGACAGTCGTGAATAGACTTCTCAGGACCCGATAGACGTCATTTTTTGTCGTTATGAATAAACCCTTCAACGCCAAGGCATTGCGAAGATAAGCCTCGCATATCCAGGCCGTCGCTCGAAGGTTGGACGGAACCCCTGCCGCCGAACCTCGTTACCATTCCCGAGCAATGAGAAAGAGGAGGCTGTTCAATGGCCATCTATCGTGAAACTGCCCACGCCTTGTTTGGCGATGGCGCGACCACCACTCCGACTCCCAAGCCCGTTCGCGAGCCTGTGAAGACCCGTACGGCGGCCCCCGCCGACACGACCTTCACCCGCGACACCACGGTCCGCACGGCCCCGGCCGCCGAGACCAGCTTCATGGCCACCCCGGCCTTCGGCGAGCGCGAAACCACCGCCAAGAAGAGCGCGATGACGCGCCCCCTGATCATCGCGGGTCTCGCCGGCATCGTCGCCATTGGCGCCGGCGCCATGATCCTGATGAGCCAGCCTGGCGATCAGGGCGTGCCCACCGCCGAGGTCAGTGTCCCGGCCGCCGCGACGCCGGCCCCGCTGCCGACCCCGGCTCCGGCCGAGACGGTCGCCGCCACCCCCACGGCGCCGCCCGCTCCGGTCGAGGCCGCTCCGGTCCAGCGCGCCGAGGCGCCCGCTCCGGCGCGCTGGACCGGAGCGGCCTCGACC
>SDZP01000483.1 GCA_004144935.1 Caulobacteraceae bacterium
AGGATCATGCCCATGGCCCGCTTGACCCCGATGGTGCGCGGCAGGCGGTGCAGGCCGCCGGCCAGGGCGGCGAGGCCCACCTTCGGCTCCGGCAGGGCAAAGACGGCGGTGTCGGCGGCGAGGATGATGTCGCAGGCCAGGGCGATCTCGAAGCCGCCGCCCATGGCGATGCCGTTGACCGCCGCGATCAGCGGCTTGTCGAGGTCGAAGCGGCTGGTCAGGCCGGCGAAGCCCGACGGCGGGCTGCCCATCTTGCCGCCCGTGGCCTGGTGCTTGAGGTCGTTGCCGGCCGAGAAGGCCCGCTCGCCGGCCCCGGTGACGATGCCCACCCACTGCTCCGGATCGGCGGCGAAGGCGTCGAAGGCCTCATGCAGCTCGAAATGGGCCGGCGAATGGAGGGCGTTCATCACCTCCGGACGGTTCAGGGTGAAGACGGTGATCGGCCCCTGGCGATCAACCTTGATGAATTCGTAGGCCATGGCTTGCTCCCTTGTTGAGGCCGAGCAGACCGACCTTCCGTGGCGTCCGTCAATCGATGACGGTCAGCTCGCGCACGTAGCGTTTCCAGTTCTCGACGTAGTGCAGGGCCGAGGCCTCGAGGATGCGGGCCCGGTCGGCGTCGATCTCGCGGACCACCTTGCCCGGGGCCCCCATGACCATGCTGTTGTCGGGAATCTCCTTGCCCTCGGTGATCAGGCAGTTGGCGCCGATCAGGCAGTTGCGACCAATCTTCGCGCCGTTGAGGATAATCGAGCCGATGCCGACCAGGGTGCCGTCGCCGATCGTGCAGCCATGCAGCATGACCAGATGGCCGACGGTGACATTGGCCCCGATATTCAGCGGCACGCCGAAGTCGGCGTGAAGCACAGAGCCGTCCTGGACGTTGGAGTTCTCGCCGATGGTGATGGTATCGGTGTCGCCCCGGCACGTTGCGCCCCACCAGACGCTGGCGTTCTTCTTGAGCCGCACGTCGCCCATCACCGATGCACTCGGCGCGATCCAGTATTCACCGTTTTCAGGCAGAGTCGGACGCCGATCGCCCAAAGCATAAACAGTCATCCGCACACCCCGTATATTGGGCCAAGGCCCTTGCTTAACAGCTCATAAACCAAGTTACCCTCATCCTAGTCGGGCGATTCGAGGGGGCCAACCAACCTCGTCGAACCTGTCGCGGTCGACCCTTCGGCCGCGTGCTCCTGACGATGGAGACCTGGGTGTCGCGTTATGAGTCCCGGCGGTATCCCCCGCCCGAACACTGCAGCGAAAGCGGACCACCCGGCCGCGCCCGCGTCTTCATCATCCCTGTCCCGACCCGAGGGCGCGCCGTTGTGGCGACGCCCTTTTTTCTTGCCCCTGTGGAGGCCTGAGTCATGACCAAGCGAGCCCTCAAGCGTGTCGCCCGCGAAGGCGCCTTTGATGCCGGTCAATTCGGAGATGACAGCAAGATTCGCCGTCTTCCCGTCGGAACCGGATGGTCGCCGATGGGAGGTCACGCCCAGGAGGAACGAGACCAGGGGTATCTCAAGACAATAAAACCCAAGTCCGAAGGCCAGAAGGCGCTGATGGACGCCATCGACAGCAAGAACCTGGTCATGGCCCTGGGCCCGGCCGGCACCGGCAAGACCTATATCGCCATCGCCAAGGCCGTCGAGGCGCTGGAGGCCGGCAAGGTGGGCCGCATCGTGCTCAGCCGCCCGGCCGTCGAGGCCGGCGAGTCCATCGGCTACCTGCCAGGCGACATGGAGGACAAGCTGGCCCCCTACCTGCGGCCGCTCTACGACGCGCTGTCGGACCGCCTGTCGATGAAGCGGGTCAAGGCGCTGATCGCCGAGGGCCTGATCGAGATCGCGCCGGTCGGCTACATGCGCGGCCGCACCCTGAACAACGCCTTCGTGGTTATCGACGAGGCCCAGAACTGCACCTATGTGCAGCTGAAGATGCTGCTGACCCGGCTGGGCTGGCATTCGACCATGGTGGTCACTGGCGATCCGCAACAGTCGGACCTGCTGCCGACCCTCTCGGGCCTGGGCGACATCTCCGAAAAGCTGGAAGCGGTGGGCAACATCTCCGTCGTCCGCCTGGCCGACCGCGACATCGTGCGCCACCCGCTGGTGGCCGAGATGCTGAGCGTGATCTGATCGCCGGGGTCCCGGCGCGGCTATCGCCGAGCGACCAATCGACTCCCTTCCCCCTCCATGGGGGAAGGGTTGGGGATGGGGGTGTTCGCACCGGCCCGTAAGCGAAGGTCAAAACGGGCGCCAACGCCTTGAGCGCTCTTCCGCGAGCATCCAGCGAGCACCCCCTCCCAACCCTCCCCCATTGAGGGGGAGGGCTTTCGAGG
>SDZP01000096.1 GCA_004144935.1 Caulobacteraceae bacterium
ATCTAGAGCCCTCCCTTCAATGGGGAGGGTTGGGAGGGGTGTTCGCACCGGCTCGATGCGTGAGGATGGACGCGCAAGGCTTCGGCGCCCTCTTAGCCCCTCGCTTTCAAGTCGGTGCGAACACCCCATCCCCGACCCTTCCCCATTGAGGGGAAGGGAGACGTTAAAGCCCCAGCGCTTCCGCCATCCGCACCAGGTCGGCCAGCGATCTCGCCTGCATCTTCCGCATGGCCGAGCCCCGGTGGATCTTCACGGTGATCTCCGAGAGGCCCAGATCCCCCGCCACCTGCTTGTTGAGCTTGCCGGCGGTGACCAGGGCCATGACCTGCTGCTCGCGCGGGGAGAGGGTGGCGAAGAGGTCGCGGACCCGGACCCGTTCGCCCTCGGCGAGGCGGCGCGCTCCGTCGCGGGCGATGCCGGCGGCGACCGCGTCGAGCATGTCCTGGTCGCGGAAGGGCTTGGGCAGGAAGTCGACCGCCCCGGCCTTCATGCCGCGCACGCTCATCGGAATGTCGCCGTGGCCGGTCATCAGCACGACGGGAAGCCGGATTCCAAGATCGGCAAGCTGCCCCTGGAAGTCGAGCCCGCTGACGCCGGGCAGGCGTACGTCCAGCACCAGGCAGCCGGGAACGTCGGGGAGCTCCGTGTCGAGGAAGGCCGTAGTCGAGCCGTAGGCGCAGCTTTGCAGGCCGACCGACCGGAACAGGCTGCCAAGGGAGTCCGCAAGGGACGCGTCGTCGTCGACGATGTGAACGATAGCCTCGGGCATGCAGGCGCTCTGGAACGGCCGATAGGGGCAGAGTGCCACACCAAAGCGGGGAGGCCCACCATACGAAGATATGAGCTGGAAATCCGCCTGTCTGATCGCCCCGCCCCTTCCGCCGGGCCAAGGTATTCCCATATCAGTTTTCAAAGGAGACTGACTCATGACGAAGACCCTTATCACCGGCGCCTCCAGCGGCATCGGGGCCACCTATGCCGACCGCCTGAGCGCCGCCGGCCACGACCTGGTGCTGGTCGCCCGCGACCTGAAGAAGCTCGAGGCGCTTGCCGATCGCTTGAGCGCCCGCGATGGGACGACCGTCCAGGTCTTCCCCGCCGACCTCGGCTCGCCGGCCGACCTGCACGCGGTCGAGCGGCGCATCCACAACGACCCTGAGATCGACGGCCTGATCAACAACGCCGGCATCTCCATCGGGGGCAGCTTCGAGAGCCAGGATCCCGAGCGGATCGAGGACCTGATCGACCTCAACATCACCGCCCTGACCCGGCTGTCCGCCGCCGCGGCGGCCGTCTTCACCTCCCGGGGCCACGGCACGATCATCAACATCGGTTCGGTGACCGCCCTGCTGCCCGAGCGCTTCGAGCCCACCTACCTGGCGAGCAAGGCCTATGTGCTGGCCCTGACCCAGGCGCTGGCCGCGCAACTGAAGGACCGGGGTGTCCGCGTCCAGGCCGTTCTGCCCGGCGCCACCCGCACCGACATCTGGGCCAAGAGCGGCGTCGACGTCGACAGCCTGCCGGCCGGCATGGTCATGGGCGCGGAAGACATGGTCGACGCGGCGCTGGCGGGCCTCGCCCAGGGCGAGACCGTGACCATCCCCGCCCTGCCCGACGCCGCCGACTGGCAGGCGCTGGAGACCGCCCGCCTGGCCCTCGGGCCCAACCTGTCCCGCGACCAGTCGGCGATGCGCTACGGCGTCCGCCCGGCCGTGGCGGCGTAGCATCAATCCGCGCAGCCCCCTCATCCTCCGCTCATCCCGGCGAATGCCGGGATGAGCGGGTGGGGGGTCTGCGTCCCTCCCAGCGATAAAGGAATTCAGATGACCCGCGCCGTCCTCGCCACCTACGCCCGCACGCCGTTCCACTTCGCCCGCAAGGGGGCGCTGGCCGGGGTGCGGCCCGACGATCTGGCCGCCGCCGCCCTGAAGGCGGTGGTGGACCGCAGCGGCATCGATCCGGCCACCCTGAACGATGTGCTGCTCGGCTGCGCCTACCCGGAGGCGGCGCAGGGCAACAATATCGCCCGGCTGGCCAGTCTGCTGGCGGGCCTGCCGATCGAGGTCCCCGGCATGACGGTCAACCGCTTCTGCGGCTCGTCGATGTCGGCCATCCATATCGCCGCCGGCCAGATCGCCCTGGGCGCCGGCGAGGCCTTCCTGGTGGGCGGCGTCGAGTCCATGACCATGGTGCCGCAGGGCGGCTTCAACTTCTCGCCCAACCCGAAGTTCAAGGGTGTCAGTCCGGAGACCGAGGAGATCGGCATCGAGGCCTACATCACCATGGGCGAGACGGCCGAGAACGTCGCCGCCCTCTATCATGTCTCCCGCGAGGATCAGGAGAAGCTGGCCTTCGCCTCGCAGCAGAAGGCTTTCGCCGCACAGTCGGCGGGCCGGCTGAAGGAAGAAATCGTGCCCATCGTCCTGGCCGACGGCACGGTGATCGATACCGACGGCTGCCTGCGCCCCGGCACGACCCTGGAGGGCCTGGCCGGCCTCAAGCCCGCCTTCCGCCCCGACGGTTCGGTCACCGCCGGCACCGCCTCGCCCCTGACCGACGGCGCCTCGGCGGTGCTGGTGGTCAGCGAGGACTACGCCCTGCGCCACAACCTCGAGGTCCTGGCCGCCATCCGCTCGGTGTCCGCCGCCGGCTGCCCGCCCGAGCTGATGGGCATCGGTCCCGTACCGGCCACCCGCAAGGCCCTGGCCCGCGCCGGCCTGAGCATCGACGACATCGACGTCATCGAGATCAACGAGGCCTTCGGCAGCCAGGCGGTGGCCTGCATCCGCGAACTCGGCATGGACGAGGCGAAGGTCAATATCGACGGCGGCGGCATCGCCATCGGCCACCCTCTGGGCGCCACCGGGGCCCGCATCACCGCCAAGGCGGCGCAGATCCTGAAGCGGCAGGGCGGGAGGTACGCCCTGTCCACCCAGTGCATAGGCGGCGGCCAGGGCGTGGCGACGGTGCTGGAGGCGGTCTAGGCCTTCTGCGCCCCGGCGATATACCGGTCCACAACCGTCCCCAGCACCGTCAGCGGCGTGCCGCCGGTGGCGACCACCGTGTCGTTGAAGTCGCGGATGTCGAACTTCGCCCCCAGCGCCGCCTTGGCCTTTTCGCGCAGGCGGACAATCTCGGTGTGGCCGACCTTGTAGCCGCAGGCCTGGCCGGGGCTGGCGCAGTAGCGGTCGACCTCCGAGGTAACGGCGGGGATGGCGCGACCCGTGGCCTCGGCCATCCACTGGATGGCCTGGTCGCGGGTCCACTTCTTGGCGTGCAGGCCGGTGTCGACCACCAGCCGGGCGGCGCGGAAGCGCAGGGCCTGCAGGTAGCCGACGCGGCCCAGCGCATCGCCCTCGTACATGCCGACCTGGGCCGCCATCTGCTCGGCGTACAGGGCCCAGCCCTCGACGAAGGCGTTGAAGCCCATCAGCGAACTGATCGGGTGAACCAGGTCATGCTTTTCCGAAAGGTAGGCGCCCTGCCAGGCGTGGCCGGGGATGGCCTCGTGCATCGACAGGCTGGTCAGGCTGTAGCGCGGCCAGTTGCCGGTGTCCTTGAGGTTCACATAGTAGATGGCCGGGCGCGAGCCATCGAGCGAGGCGAAGTTCATGTAGCCGAGCGCCGCCCCGTCCTGGATGTCCTTGGGCACCGCCTTGACCTCGACCGCCGCCTTCAGGCCCAGCTTCGACAGCTGCGCCATGTGCGGGCGGATCTTGTCGATGTTGCCGTTCAGGTAGGCGATCAGTTCGGCCTTGCCGGCGTCGGTGTTGGCGAACAGTTGCCTGGGATCCTTGGTCAGGGCGGTGACCCGCTCGCCGACCGTGCCGGTGGTGTAGCCCTCGCCCTTCAGCAGGGTGTCCATCTCGGCGTCGATGGCCTTGCCCTGCTCGAGACCCATCTGGTGGATCTGCTCGGCGGTCATGGTGGTTGTGGTGCCCATCTGCAGGGCCCAGCCGTAGTAGGCGTCGCCCTGCGGCAGCTTCCAGACGCCGGCGTCGGCGTTGGCCGACTTCATGGCTTCCTCGACGGCGGCGATCTGGCGATCGATGGCGGGGAAGATCTTGTCGCTGACCAGGGCGGTCACCGGGGCGGCGAAGTCGCCGGCGATGTTGCCGGCCTTGGCGCGGTCGACCACCGATTTGACGAGACCGGTCTCGCCGGCCTGCTGGGCGCGGAAGCCTTTCAGCTGGCCGAGGAGGTTGGGCAGGATGAAGCTGGGCGGCACGACGCCGGCGGCGACGTCGGTCTTGAAGCGCTCGGTCTCCTGGTCGATCACCCCGCCCAGCGCCTCGGTGCGGGCGATGTAGGCGTCGACGTCGGCTTTTGACTTGATCAGGTGCTGGGAGTTGAGGAACTCCGGCAGGCCGCCGACCGCGCCGTTCTGCTGGCTGATCACATAGGGGTTGGCGTAGTCGCCGCCATACGAGAAGGCCCCGCCGGCCGCGCCCATTTCCTGCGAGGCCAGCACGGTGTCATAGAGGGTGGTGTCATGCTCGTTCAGGCCCTTGGGGCCGAGCTCCTTCAGGCGCGTGGCCCGGCTCTTATAGTCGTCGACGACCTTGCGGCGGCCGGCGGCCGAGGCGTCCGACAGCTTGCTCTTCAGACCGGCCAGGGCATCCTTGTCGAGGCCGAGCGAGGTGGCCGTCTCCGGCGAGCCGACCAGGATCTCCTGCACGAAGCTGTCGAGCAGCGCCGCCAGTTTGGCGTTGGCGACCGGGCCCTTGGCGGCGACGGCGGCCTGCGGGCCGCAGCCGGCGAGCGGCAGACCGGCGACCGCGCCGACGGCGGCGGCGCCCAGCAGGAGCTGGCGACGATTGGTGTTCATGGGGGAAGAGCCTCCTGGAGCGGAACGGCCGCTTCTCTGGAGCGGTCCGCGGGTTTGCGGCGACTATTGGCCCGCCCGGCCAGCGCGTCGAGTGTCTTTTCGTTAAGGGTCGCGAAGCAGCCGGACCTCCCGCCACGGGCGACGGCGATTGACTCCGCGGCGACCCCGTTAACCAATCGCCGCCGGGGTTGTTCGGGGGTTCACCATGGCCATTCATCGGCGCGCGGCGCTTGCCAGGATCGTAGGGGCGGGCATCGTCGGCTCGGGAATGGCGGGGGTCGACCTGTCGATGGCCCAGTCGCTGCGCATCCGGCGGCCGGTCTCCAGCCTGAGCGCCAACGACCCGGACCTGGTCGCCCTGCGCCGGGCCATTCCGCTGATGAAGTCGTCGGGAGTCTGGGGCCAGCAGATCGCCCTGCACGCCGACATGCGCCAGCGCCACCATTCCTCCTGGCGCTTCCTGCCCTGGCACCGGCTGCAGCTCGTCTGGTTCGAGCGGCAGGTGGCGCGGTTCAGCGGCCGGACCAACTTCGCCCTGCCCTACTGGGACTGGGACGACGACCGCATCCCGGCCATCGTCTCCAGCGATCCGGTGCTGGCCATGCCCAACCGCCAGGCCGGCCCGGCCGACTCCCTGCGCGCCTTCATGCGCCGCAACGGCCAGGAATTCCGCGGCCGGCTGACCGACGACTTCTCCACCTTCTTCGGCCGCGCCCGCAATGTCGGGACCCCGGCCCAGGGCGGCTATTCCGGCTCGGCCGAGTGGAGCGGCCACAACATGATCCACGGCTTCGTCGGCGGCGACATGGGCCGGCTGGACCGCTCGCCGAACGATCCGCTGTTCTGGATGCACCACGCCAACATCGACCGCATCTGGACGCTCTGGCACATGCGCAACAGCGACGGGCTGTACCCCAAGCCCTGGCGCGACGAGGTGTTCAGCGGCTTCATCGACACCCGCGGCCGGCTGGCCCCCAGCGTCATCGCCGCCGCCACGATGAGGACCGCCAGCTTCGGCTACGACTACCCCTTCGACCCCACCCCGCCGCTGGTCTTCGCGGCCGCGCCGATGCGGAAGGTCCAGCTGAAGACGATCAATCTGTCGGGAGACATCCTCTCCCCGCAGAAGGCGCTGGTGACCATTCCGGCCGACGCGCTCGGGGCCAGCAAGGCCCAGGCGACCGGCTTTCTGGAGGTCAGGCCGGACGCCGAAGCGCCGTCGGTTGTGCGAATCCGCAGTCTCGCAGACGGCCAGGAGGTCGACCAGGAGCTGGTGTTCCTGGTGCCGTCCGGCGCCTGCGAGTCGCGGCAGGGGCTGCGCATCAATCTGGACGGCGCCTGGAACGGCGAGGCCAGGACCAGCCGCACCCTGGAGATCGGGGTCCGGCCCCTGGAAGGCCGGGGCGGGACCACCACCACCGCCCTGCTGTCCTTCATCCTCGATGCCGATCTGACCTGGCTGGAATAGGGCGCAGCCGGAGCCGCTGAATACTTGCCCATTTCGGGCGTGTATTCCCCTGGCGGGCGAATATTCGCGCCCCATCCCGACAGTGGCGCGAATTCCGGAGCATCCACCTCGCCCGCCACGCGAATAACGCCGTTTTTTCTTGGCGATTATCCGGGCCCGACTATGGTTAACGAGGGCTTGGAACGGGGAATAGGCAACATGGGCAGATCAACACTTTGGGCGAGCGCGGCGCTGGGCGTGGCGCTGACGGCGGCGTCGGCCGGCGGCGCCTTTGCAGGATCGCAAAGCGGCGACTTTCCGCCCAACGCCGTGCCGGGCAAATGCTACGAGAAGGTGCTGATCCCGCCGTCCTACGAAAGCTACAACGAAGAGATCATCGACCGCCCGAGCCGCGTCGAGACCCGGGTCGTTCCGGCCGTTTACGGCGAGGAGCTTCGCCAGGTGCTGGTCCGCGAGGAGCGGGTCGAATACATCACCCTGCCGGCCACCTATCGGACTGTCACCGAGACGGTGATCCTGAAGGCCGCCAGCGTTCGCACCGAGACGGTGCCGGCCACCTATGAGACCATCACCGAGCGGGTTCTGGTCCGCGAGGCCCACTATGAGTGGCGCCGCGGGGTGCCCAAGGATCAGCGGCCGACCGATCCCAACCACTACAAGGTGCTGGCCACCGGCGAGGTGCTCTGCCTGGTCGAGGTGCCGGCCGAGTATTCCACCGTCACCCGCCAGATCCTGAGGTCGCCGGAACGCACCGTGCAGATCCAGGTGCCGGCCGAGACCCAGGTCGTCACCCGTCAGGTCATCGACCAGGACGCCAGGGTCGAAAAGCGGGTCATTCCCGCTGAGTACCGCTCGGTCCGCGTGCGGGTGGTGATCACCCAGGAGCGGGTGGAGACCTTCACCATCCCGGCCACCTACAAGACGGTGACCAAGCAGCGGATGGTCAGCGACACCAGCTTCCAGTGGCGCGAGATCGTCTGCGCCGACAAGGCCAGTTACTCGGCGCCTCCGCCGCCTCCCCCGCGCCCGCCGACCGGCGGCGGCTATGGCCGCGACTGCTACGACAGCTGCTCGGGCCCGGCCGCTCCGGCCTACGCCCCGACCGGCGGACCCCGCCCCTATTCCGACGATGGCGACCGGCAGGTGCGGGTCACCCCGCAGCTGGTCCGCGACATGCAGTCGGCGCTGGGCCTGCGCGGCTACTACGCCGGGCCGCGGGACGGGGTTCTGAACGCCAGGACCCAGGCGGCCCTGAGCCGCTTCCAGAACGACCGGCGCCTCGCCGGCGGGGTGACCAGCGAAACCCTGCTGGCCCTCGGCGTCGGCCAGCCCTAGGCCCTACGTTTCTTCCTTCTGCGAACCGGCGGCCAGGCGTAAGCGTTTGGCCGCCGAGTTTGTTTTGGGAGACCGCCATGCCGCTCAAGGACGCCTATCCGCTCTACCTGGCCAACGCGGCGGTATTTCCCAACCAGGACCTCGATGTCACCGACAAATACAGCGGCAAGGTCGCCACCCGGGTGGCGCTGGCCACACCGGAGCTCATCGACCAGGCCATCGCCGCCGCCGTCGAAGCGACGCGGCCGATGGCGCGGATGGCGGCCTATGAGCGCCAGGCGGTGCTGGCCCATTGCGTGAGCCGCTTCACCGAGCGGCAGGACGAGCTGGCCGACGCCCTCTGCATCGAAGCCGGCAAGCCGATCCGCGACTCCAGAGGCGAGGTCACCCGCCTGATCGACACCTTCCGCATCGCCGCCGAGGAGAGCGTGCGGATGACCGGCGAGGTGCAGCCGCTGGACATCTCGGCCCGGGCGAAGGGCTACCAAGGCATGTGGAAGCGGGTCCCGATCGGGCCCTGCAGCTTCATCTCGCCATTCAACTTCCCGCTCAACCTGGCCGCCCACAAGATCGCCCCGGCCCTCGCCGTCGGCTGCCCGTTCGTCATGAAGCCGGCCAGCCGCACGCCGCTGGGGGCGCTGATCATCGGCGAGGTGCTGGCCGAGACCGACCTGCCCAAGGGGGCCTTCTCGATCCTGCCGGCGACGCGCGACGGCTCGGACCTGTTTACCACCGACGCGCGGCTGAAGCTGCTGAGCTTCACCGGCTCGCCGGAAGTCGGCTGGGCTCTGAAAGCCAGGGCCGGCAAGAAGAAGGTGGTGCTGGAGCTGGGCGGCAACGCGGCGGTGATCGTCGACGAGGGCGCGGACCTGGAGGACGCCGCGACACGGATCATCTTCGGGGCCTTCTACCAGTCGGGCCAGAGCTGCATCGGGGTGCAGCGGATCATCGTCCACGAGAGCCTGTATGAGCCGCTGCGGGACATCCTGGTGACCAAGACCAGGGCGCTGGTCGCCGGCGATCCCCGCGACGAGAAGACCTTCATCGGCCCGATGATCGACGAGGGCGAGGCCACCCGGCTGGAAGGCTGGATCAAGGAGGCGGTGGCGGCCGGCGCGACCCTGCTGTGCGGCGGCGGCCGCGACGGGGCGATGCTGGACGCCAGCCTGCTGGAAGGCGTGCCGCGCGGCCTGAAACTGCGCGACGAAGAGGCCTTCGGGCCGGTGGCCATCCTGTCGAGGTTCACCGACTTCAAGGCGGCGCTGGACGAGGTCAACGACAGCCGCTTCGGCCTGCAGGCGGGCGTCTTCACCCGCGACATCCACAAGGCCATGGCGGCCTGGGACGCGCTGGAGGTCGGCGGCGTGCTGATCAACGACGTGCCCAGCTACCGGGTCGACAACATGCCTTACGGCGGGGTGAAGGACAGCGGGCTGGGCCGCGAAGGGGTGCGGTTCGCGATGGAGGACATGACGGAGATCCGCAACCTGGTGATCCGGCGGGCGGAGATCTGAGCACGTTGCCTTCTCCCCTTGGGGGAGAAGGTGGCCCCGAAGGGGTCGGATGAGGGGTCGCACTGACGTCAGCCGGATGGGGTGGTCGCATTTGCCTGACAGGCCGGTGCGACCCCTCATCCGTCGGCTACGCCGACACCTTCTCCCCCAGGGGGAGAAGGAATCGTCGCACTACCGCGCCCAGCCCTTTGGCGGGGCCGTCCCCAGCCGGCTCTGCGGGATCAATCCCCGCATCCGCCGCGCGAAGCTCTTCAACGCTACCTCGTTCTCACTCAGCGGCCCCATCGCGTAGCTGGACGACGCCATGCCCGCCTGCACCCGCTCGATCAGCGCCTTGTCCTCGACGTTGACCAGCCGGTTGATCCGCCAGTTCAGATACCGCGCCGCCTTCATCTCCCGCCGTTCGTCCGGCAGTACGTAGGCGATCTCGCGCAGCACCGTCTTCGTCGGCGACACGGGGAGGAACTGCATGAAGTCGATCTGGTCGGGATAGACGTCGAAGGCGACGTTCGGCCAGAGCTTGAAATAGGTCCACAGCCGCTTGCGGTCGGCCGGCAGGTGCGCCACGTCCGGCAGGAACCGCTGATAGGCCCGCTCCGACCAGCTGTCCGACGGAGTCTCGCGCAGGGCGCCCCACATCTTGTCGGTCCAGGGCCCGGCCTCCAGCCCGTAGCCGACCCCGAACAGCCGAGTCAGCCCCGGGTGGGCGACGGTGATGTGCAGGCTGTCACTGTAGTTGTCGGAGACATTCTTCCAGTTGACGTCCCGCTCGCGCAGGGTCACCCGGCCGAGCGGCTGCAGCGCCTCCATGCGGTAGTGTTCAAGCTCGAAATAGTAGTCGCCGAGCATCTCCCGCACGCTGGGCAGGCCCCCCTTCAACCGCACGAAGACGAAGCCCAGGCAGATCTCGTGCTCGACGGCGACGAGGTTATGGGCCGCCCGGTCGAAGTCGCCGAAAGCCCTGGCGTGCGGCACCCCGGCCAGCCGCCCGCGCAGGTCGTAGCTCCAGGCGTGGTAGGGGCAGGTCATCCGCAGCCCGCAATTGCCACTCGGCCCGTCGACCACCCGCGAGGCGCGGTGACGGCAGACGTTGTGGAAGGCGCGGACCTTGTCGTCGTCGCCGCGCACCACCACCAGGCTCTCGCCGAGAAAGTCGAGGGTGTGAAAATCGCCCTGCTCGGGGATGTCCGACAGGTGGCAGACGACCTGCCAGGAGGTTGCGAACACCGCCGCCTTCTCGGCCTCGAAGAAGTCGGCGTCGTGATAGATCCAGCCCGGCAGGCCGAGGTTGGCGAGATCGGGGTCGACGTCGCGATACAGGGGTTGGGCGGCGCTCATGCGCCGAGCCTAACCGCAAACCCTGCCTGCGTCAGCCAGCTAGCCCTTCAGGTCCGGCCGCGAGGCCAGGAAGGCCGCCTTTTCCGCCGGGGTCAGG
>SDZP01000484.1 GCA_004144935.1 Caulobacteraceae bacterium
CCATTAGCTCCTGGTCGGGGGGCGGGGCGGCGGTGAGCGGGGTTGGAGCGGCCTGGGCGAGGCTCGGCGCGGCCGTGACGGCGGCGAGGAGGCCGAGGGCGGCGCGGCGGGTGTAGTTGGTCATGCCGCCTCCCTCAAACTCCGCTCATCCCGGCGAAGGCCGGGATCCAGCGGGTCCCATGACTCCATCCGGCGTGACCAGACCGCGGGCCAACCTTCCAGCGATGGTGGGTGAGCTGGATCCCGGCCTTCGCCGGGATGAGCGGAAAGATAGGATGATCATCCGGAGCTTGGCTAGCCTTGCGCCAAGGTTACAGCCCGTTCCGTAAGCTCGCCCCAGGCCGCCGCGACCTCCGCCGTCCACCCCTCCCCCAGGCCCTCGCGCACAACGTCCGCCAGCACCGGGAAGAAGTCCGCGAACACCTCCGGCGGCACGCCCAGCCCCTCGTGGTTGACCCGTTCGATGGCGATCAGGCGGGCGCCCTGGTCGCCGCCTTCGGCGAGGTCGAGCAGCGCCTCGAAGGCCTGGGCCAGCATCTCGCCGCGGGCGGCCCAGGTGCGGTCGCCGACGAACAGCGCCTCGGCCTCCGGGCGGGCAGCGAACAGCCGGGCGTAGACCTGGGGGGTCGGGTCCCCCCGGCGCTCGGCCAGGCGTTCGAGGGATTGGCGGATCAGGTCAGCAGCCATGGCGCCACTGTGGCGCGGCCGGCGGCGGCTGGCGAGCGGTCAGACGGGGTCTGGCGCATCGATGCGGCGCCACAGGGCCTCAAGCACCGCGTAGAGGCCGAAGGCGGCGAGGCCGAGGCCGGTCACGAACAGCACCGCCGAGCCGAACGGCTGGGCCTCAAGGGTCTGCAGGGCGCCGCCGAGATTGCGGGCCTCCGCGGCGCGCTGGTCGAGGCCGGCCCGCGCCAGGGTGAAGCCGAGCGGCAGGAAGGCCAGGCCCCGCATGCCGTAGCCGATTCGGCCCACCCAGCAGGCCCAGCGCTTGACGCCGGCCCTGCAGCCCAGCCGCTTGCCGAAATCGGTGCGGAAGGCCTGGACCACGCCGCCGATGCCGACCCCCAGCACGAACAGGCCAACGACCAGCAGGACCCATTGGCCGAACGGCAGGCTGAGCAGATCGGCGGCGCTTTCGCGGGCCGTCTGGGCCTCGTCGGCCTCGCCGAAATCCTCGAGTTCGTCGAGCAGCTCCAGCAGGGACCAGGCCAGGGCGCCGTAGACGATGCCGCTGATCGCCTGGCCGATGCGGCTGGCGATGCCCTTGGCGGTCTTGCCCTGGTGGTCGGCGTCGAACACCGACTGCAGGCCGCGCCAGATGGCGAAGCCGATCAGGCCGACGGCGATCAGGGTCACCCAGACGAAGCCCAGGGGCCAGTGGGCCAGGGCGACGATGGCTCCCTTGGCGCCGGCCGGGGTGCGGGCCAGCTCGACGGCGGCCGACGCGGCCAGGCCGCCGATGCTGAGATAGACGAAACCACGCGAGGCGTAGCCCGCCCGCGCCGCCCATTCGAGGGCGACCGCGGGTTTCGACGGCGTCTTCTTCAGCCAGGGCAGCCGGCCTAGAAGCCCGGAGATCAACCGCCGCTCGGCAGTTTCGGCGCCTGGATGTCAGGGGCCTTGATGTTCACATCGACCTGTTTCTTCTGGGTCAGGCCGCCGCCGAAGATCAGGAAGGCGCCGATGACCACGACGAGCACCAGAAGCCCGCCGACCACGAAGGCCAGGCCCGAATTGCCGCCGCCACTGTTTCCGTCCGCCATCTGATGCTCCTCCAGCTTCCAGACCTGTGCAAGCGTCGTCCGGTCGGCTTGGTTCCGGGGCGCGGACAGATGACCCGCCAGGTAATCGACCCGCCTCCCCGCCTCCGCGAGGATCGTCCCAGGCCCTCAGACGGGGGCGACGCGATCAAAGGAGCGAGACGATGACGATGCAGCTTTCGAGCCTGCTGCGGCGGACCTTGGGGGTCGACGCGGCGACCTGCGCGGCCATGGGGGTGGCGATGACGGCCGGCGGCCTGCCGATCGGACGGATCACCGGCCTGCCGCCGGCGCTGCTGATGGCGGCCGGGATCGTGCTGCTGGCCGTGGCGGCGGTGATGGCCTGGCTGGCCGGGCGGTCCAGCGCCCCGGCCCCGATGGTCTGGCTGGTGCTGGGCGGCAACGCCGGCTGGGTGGCGGCCAGCCTGGCGCTGCTGGCCAGCGGCTGGGTGCAGCCGACCCTGGTGGGGACGGTGTTTGTCCTGGCCCAGGCGCTGGGGGTGGTCGGGCTGACGGCGGTGGAGTTCGTCGGGTATCGGCGCAGTGGCGGGGTGGCGGCGGCTTGAGGTGAGA
>SDZP01000485.1 GCA_004144935.1 Caulobacteraceae bacterium
GCCAGGTAGGTGCCGCTGAGATTCCTGGGCGGAATGGCGGCCTCGAGCGGCCGGCCGCTCGAGGCCGCCATTCCGCCCAGGAATCTCAGCGGCACCTACCTGGCCTTCAATGGCCTGGGGCCGATGCACCTCAAGCAGGAAGGCTCCCGCCTGGTCGGCTGCTACCAGTACCTGGATGGCCAGATCTCCGGTGGCGTCGAAGGCCGCATGATCATCGCCGAGGTGCGCGAGACCCTGCCGGACGGCGAGGTCAGCAAGTTCATCGGCCTCCTAAACTTCGAACCCAACGGCCACCTGCGCGGCTTCACCCGCAAGCTCGATGGCGACTACTTCGACAGCGTCATGAGCGCCCGGAAGGAAAGCAACGACATCGGCGACTGCCCGAAAATCCCCGGCTACCGCACCGGCGCCGCCAAGTCTCAGCTGGAGACCCAGCTCACCGCCGAAGGCCGCGTCCGCCTCGACGGCGTCAACTTCGACTTCAATTCAGACGTCCTGCAGGCCGCCTCCAAACCCCTGCTCGACCAGGTCGCCGCCCTGCTGAAGGGCAAGCCGGACTGGAAGATCACCCTGGAGGGCCACACCGACAACATCGGCGGCCCGGCCTTCAACACGTCCCTCTCCGAGCGCCGCGCCAGGGCGGTCATGGCCCATCTGGTCGGCGCCGGCGTCCCGGCCGGTCAGCTGACCGCCGTCGGCTTCGGCTATGACCGGCCGGTGGCGAGCAACGACACGGTGGCCGGCCGGGCGCAGAACCGGCGCGTCGAGCTGGTGAAGAACTAGCGCTGGAAGCGGAACACGCCGGCTACCCCCGGAATGCGGCCGCCGAAGTCGGCGACCTCGTAGTCGCTGATCAGGCCCAGCCGATCCCGAGGCAGGAACTCGCGCCCGGGATCGCCGACCAGAATCTCCAGCCTTGCCTCCAGACAGCGATCGAGAAAGGCCGTCATCTGCTCTGCCAGCCCCAGTTCATAAAAGACGTCCCCGACCAGGATGATGTCGACCCCCGGGACGGGTTCGCCGGTGATGTCGGCCTGCAGGATCGTTAACGCCACGCCGTTCAAGGCCGCATTCAGGCGGGTCGCGACAACGGCGTAAGGGTCCACATCGACGGCGAGGATCGACGCCGCGCCGGCCCTGGCGGCGGCGATGGACACCAGCCCCGAACCGGACCCCAAGTCCATCACGCGGCGGCCGGCGACAGCCTCAGGCCGTTCGGCCAGAAAACGGACCAGCGCCCGTCCACCGCCCCACAGGTGGGCCCAGTAGGGCATCATGAAATGCGGATTGAGCCGCTGCAGACGGCTGAGGCCGCTGCGCGGGCCCGCCAGGTGCATCCTCGCGCCCGGCAGGTCGTCGACCTCGGTCAGCGGCAGGTGGGTCTGGATATAGACCTCCGCTTCGGACAGAGCCGCCCCGGTCAGGTCCAACGAAGCCCCCCGCCACGCCCGACATGGGCCAACCACAACCCAATCCCTAGATATTGCCGTGCGGATGTAAACCCGCTTGCGGGCGCCGTGGAGGCTGGCCGATCGCCCGCCGGCCGCCAGCGCCCGGCGCTTGACGCTCCTTACGTCACTGGCGCATGACGCCCGCGTAAACCGATACACCGCTACTGGAGCCGCCGCCCTTGTCAGGACCCGTTCTGTCCCTCGCCGACGACTTCCCCGCCGCCCCGAAGGCGGAATGGCTCTCGCTGGTCGAGAAGACCCTGAAGGGCCAGTCCTTCGAGGACGCCCTGATCAGCCACACCGTCGGCGGCATCGCCATCCAGCCGCTCTATACCGAGGGTCCGCAAAACCCCCGCGACCTGCGCGCCCGTGACGCGGCCCGGCCCTGGGACCTGCGCACCGTCGTCGCCCATCCGGACGCCGCGCGCGCCAACGCCGAGATCCTGAAGGACCTCGAACAGGGCGCGGCCTCGGTCCTGATCCGCATCGATCCCACCGGCCAGGACGGCGTCGCGATCGCCGACGCCCAGGGCCTCGCCCGCGTGCTCGATGGCGTCCTGCTAGACCTCGCCCCGGTGGCCCTCGACGCTGGCTTCCTGGGGCCCAGGGCGGCCGACTGGCTGGCCGCCCTCGCCAAGGGCGCGCCGAACGCTCCCCTCGCCTTCCAGATGGACCCGCTCAGCGCCTTCCCCCGCAGCGGCGCCGCGCCCGGGCCGATGGAAAGCCATCTGGTCTCCGCCGCCACCGTCGGGGCCCGCCTGCTGGGCATCCACCCCAAGGCCAGCCTGATGCTGGCCTTGGGGTGGATGCCCAGCAGGCGGGCCCCGACGGTGGCGGCGGAGACCAGATGGCTTTCCATCGGCCCGGGCGCGGCGCCGC
>SDZP01000486.1 GCA_004144935.1 Caulobacteraceae bacterium
GGGCGCCGGCGAAATGGCGCTCGAGGACCTGGGCCTCGACGCCGTCTGGCGACAGGACGAAGGCTTCCGGGCGGGCGATGACGGTGTCGCCGCCGGGGCCGGCCGGGACCGCGCCGTAGGCGGTGACGGCCAAGCCGTCTTCGATCCGGGCGGGGAGGGCGGTGGCCGGGCCCAGCAGGCGGGCGGCGTCGAGGGAGACGGGGCGCAGGTAGCAGTCTTCGGGGCTGCCGGTCTGCAGGATGACGCCGGCCTGCATCAGGGCGAGCTGATCGCCCATGCGCATGGCCTCCTCGGCGTCGTGGGTGACGATCAGCACGGCCGCGCCGCTCTGGCGCAGGGTCTCGAGGGCGGCGTCGCGGACCTGGGCGCGCAGGATGCCGTCGAGGCCGGAGAAGGGCTCGTCGAGCAGCAGCACGGCGGGTGCGGGGGCGATGGCGCGGGCCAGGGCGACGCGCTGGCGCTCGCCGCCGGACAGCTGGGCGGGATGGGCCTCGCCGCGATGGGCGATATGGGCGCGGGCCAGGGCCTCTGCGGCCTGGCGTTGGCGCTGGGTGGGGGGCAGGCCGTGGAGGCCGAACCCGGCGTTGCCGAGGCCGGTCAGGTGCGGGAACAGGGCGTAGTCCTGGAAGACCAGGCCGACGCCGCGTTTCTCGGCCGGCAGATGGACGCCGGGGCCGGACACGGTGACGCCGGCTTTCAGGATCTCGCCGCCGTCGACCGGTTCGAGGCCGGCGATGAGGCGCAGCAGGGTGCTCTTGCCGCAGCCGCTGGGCCCGAGCAGGCAGGTGATGCGACCGGCCTCGAGGGACAGGCCGGCGCCGCGCAGCGCCTCAACCTGGCCGTAGGTGCGGCGGACGTCGCGGGCTTCCAGAGCCGGGCTCATGCGTCCTCCCGACGGCGATGGCCGCTGATGTTGGCCCCGGCTTTGGGGTCGAGGGCCAGGTAGACCGGGACGGCGAGCAGGGTGACGGCGCCGATGGCGAGGTAGGGCAGGGTGAAGCTGGCGGGAGTCAGGGCGGCGCCGTCGCCGCCATGGCCGAGCCCGCGGGCGAAGTGCAGCATGAGGCCGCCGAAGCTGATGCCGAGGGCCAGGCCGATCTGCTGGCTGACGGCCTGCAGGGTCGAGGCGGCGGGCACCTTGTCGGTGGGTATCTCGGCGAAGGCGATGGTGTTGGCGGAAATGAACTGACTGGCCCGGGAGAAACCGGCCAGGAACAGCAGCAGCATGATCAGGGCCGGCGGGGTGGCGCTGGTGAAGAAGCCCGGGGCGGCGGTCAGGAGGCCGGCGATGACCACGAAGGTGGCCAGCATGACGCGAAAGCCGACCCGCTTGAGCACCAGGGCGGCGAACGGCCGGGCGCCGAGCACGCCGAGGCCGCCGGCCAGGGTGACCGACCCGGCCTGCAACGGTGTCCAGCCGAGCGCCACCTGCAGCAGCAGGGGCATCAGGAAGGGTCCGGCCCCGACGCCAAGGCGTACGAAGGTGCCGCCAAGGACGCTGGCCCTGAAGGTCGGGTAGCGCAGCAGGGTCAGGTCGAGGATCGGCCGGACCTTGCGGGCCGCCAGCCGCAGGTAGCCCCAGCCGCAGCTCAGGGCGACGACGACCAGGACGATCTGCAGCGGCCAGGGGATCAGGCCGACGCCGGCGGTTTCCGCCACCGCCACGATGCCGGTGATGGCGGCCGCCGAGAGGGCGAAGCCGCTCCAGTCAAAGCGCCCGGGATCGGGGGTTCGAATATGGGGCACGAAGCGCATGACGGCGATCATGCCCAGCAGGCCGACCGGCACGTTGAGCCAGAAGATCCACGGCCAGTCGGCCACCGACAGCACGAACCCGGCCAGCGGCGGGCCGATCAGCGGGCCGACCAGGGCCGGCATGGTGAACCAGCCCATGGCGGTGAGCAGCTTCTCCTTGGGCGTCGAGCCGACGACGATCAGCCGGGCGACCGGGGTCATCATCGCCCCGCCCATGCCCTGGATGATGCGGAAGACCACCAGCTCCGGCAGCGAGGTCGCGAAGCCGTTGAGCACCGAGCCGGCGAGAAAGACGGTCATCGCCGCCAGGAACACCCGCCGGGCCCCGAACCGCTCGGCCGCCCAGCCGCTGACCGGCACGAACACCGCCAGGGCCAGGATGTAGCTGGTCAGGGCCAGCTTGAGGTGGACGGGGTCGGCGTTGAAGGCCTTGGCGAGGGTCGGCAGGGCGGTGGAGAGGGAGGTGGAGTCGATGAACTCCATGAACAGGGCGCTGGCCACGGCGAGCGAGGCCAGGCGCGAGCCGGTCGTCCCGGTCGGCGGCGGCACGACCGGCTTCGGCGGCTGTGGAA
>SDZP01000097.1 GCA_004144935.1 Caulobacteraceae bacterium
TCGGCCGAGCGGGTGCTCTCCACCACGACGACGATCTCCGGCTTGTTGGAGCTGGCGCGGACCAGGATCCAGCTGCCGTCGTCGAGCGCCACGCGGACGCCGTTGACGGTGATCACTTCCTTGATCTTGCGGCCGAGGATCTCGGCGCCTTGGGCGGCGAGCCCTTCGTACTCGGTGACCATTTTTTGTACCACGCCGTATTTTTCCTCGTCGGCGCAGTGCGGGCTCATCGTGAGCGAGGTGTAGGCGACCGGCAGGGCGTCCTTCAGTTGTGAGAGCTTTTTGTCCGGGTTGCGGTCGAGCATCGAGAGGATGGCGGCGGCGGCGGTCAGGCCGCAGTCGTAGCCGCGGCCGAGCGGCTCGTTGAGGAAGAAGTGGCCGCTCTTTTCGAAGCCGGCCAGGGCGCCGAGCTCGGCCGACTTGCGCTTGATGTAGCTGTGGCCGGTCTTCCAGTAGACGGTGGTCGCGCCATTGGCCTCGAGGATCGGGTCGGTGGCGTAGAGGCCGGTCGACTTCACATCGACGACGAAGGTGGCGCCCGGGTTGAGCGGGGCCAGGTCGCGGGCCAGCATCAGGCCGATCTTGACGGCGAAGATCTCCTCGCCGGTGTCGTCGACCACGCCGCAGCGGTCGCCGTCGCCATCGAAGCCCAGCGCCAGGTCGGCCCCGAATTCCCTGACCGCCTTGCTCATCTCCTGGAGCATCTCGTGGTCTTCAGGATTGGGATTGTACTTGGGGAAGGTCCAGTCCAGCTCGCAGTCCATCTCATAGACCACGGCCACCCCCATGCGGCGCAGGGCGTCGGGCACGAAGGCGCCGGCGGTGCCGTTGCCGCAGGCGGCGACCACCTTCAACGGGCGGGTGATCTGGGCGCGGCGGGCGACATCGGCGATGTAGCGCTCGTGCATGCCTTCGATGCGGGTGACCTTGCCGCCGTCGCGGGGCTGGAACTTCGCGCCCAGCACGATGTCCTTCAGCGCCCCCATCTCGTCGGGGCCGAAGGTCAGGGGGCGGGCGGCGCCCATCTTCACCCCGGTCCAGCCGTTCTCGTTGTGGCTGGCGGTGACCATGGCCACGCAGGGGGCGCCCAAGTCGAACTGGGCGTAATAGGCGGTCGGCGACAGGGCCAGGCCGATGTCCAGCACCTCGCAGCCGGCCTCGATGAGGCCCAGGCTCAGGGCCTGCTTGATGGTCAGGCTATAGCTGCGGAAGTCGTGGCCGACGACGATGCGGCGGTGACCCAGGCTCTGGATGTAGGTCCCCAGGCCCAGGCCCAGGGCCTGGATGCCCAGCAGGTTGATGTCCGGCCCGAACAGCCAGCGCGCGTCGTACTCGCGAAACCCGCTGGCCTTGACCAGCGGCTCGGTCTCGTAGGCGACGGTGTTGGGGACGAGGTCGGAACGCGGGATGAAGGGCATGGATTGGGGACTCAGGTTGCCTGACGTGCGGGTTCTATACGCGTCCGTAACGGCGGGGTCAGCGGGGAGATGCACAGCGGCGGGCCGCATCAGTTGATTGAGCAAATTCCGGTCTTTAAGGTCGGACCTATGCGCACCACCGTCACGCTCGACGCCGAACTCATGGCTAAAGCCCGGGAAGCCTCTGGTCTTCAGGATAGCGCCGCTCTGCTGAGCGAAGCGCTGACCGCGCTCATCGAGCGGGACACCGCCAGGCGCCTGGCGCGGCTGGGTGGGAGTGAGCCGAACCTGAAAACATTTCGTCGACGGCCGTCGAACTGATCGTCAAACCACCCCGGCGCTCAGCACGTCGTGAACGTGCAGCACGCCGACGGGGCGGCCGTCGTCGACGACGAACAGCACGGTGATGCGGCTCTCGTTCATGATCCGGGCGGCGTCGGCGGCCAGGGTCTGGGCGGTGACGGCCTTGGGGTTGCGGCTCATCACCTGTTCGACGGTCTTGTTCGACAGGCCCGCGAAGTTGCGGCGCAGGTCGCCGTCGGTGACCACCCCGGCCAGCCGGCCTTCGGCGTCGACCACGCCGACGACGCCGAGACGGCGGGCGGTCATCACCTCCATGGCCTGGGGCATCGGCATGTCGAGGCCGGCCAGCGGCGCCTCGGCCAGCTTGTGCATCAGGTCGCCGACCGTGCGCAGCATGGCCCCGAGCTTGCCGCCCGGATGGAAGACGTGAAAGTCCTTCGGCGTGAAGCCGCGCCGCTCCAGCAGGGCGACGGCCAGCGCGTCGCCGAGCGCGATCTGCAGGGTGGTGGAGGTGGTCGGGGCGTTGAGCTCGCCGGTGGCCTCCGGCGCGTCGGCCAGCTTCAGCACGATGGTCGAGGCGGCGCCCAAGGCGCTGGCCGGGTTGGCGGTCATGCCCAGCAGCGGCAGGGCGAAGCGGTGGCAGTAGGCGATGATGTCGGACAGCTCGCGCACCTCGCCGGACTTGGAGAGGGCCAGGACGACGTCGCCGTCGCCGAACATGCCCAGGTCGCCGTGGCTGGCCTCGGCGGCATGGACGAACATCGCCGGGGTGCCGGTCGAGGCCAGGGTGGCGGCGATCTTGCGGGCCACATGACCGCTCTTGCCGATGCCGGTGCAGACCACCCGGCCCTTGGCGGCGAAAACGGTCTCGACGGCGCGGGCGAAATCTTCGCCGAGGTCGGCGGCCTGCTGGTCAAGGGCGCGGGCTTCGGTGGTCAGGACTCGCCTGCCGGCCGTCACGGGATCGATGTCGCTCATTGGGCGGTGCGGAGTCCTGCGGCTTTGGCGGGGGTGGTCGGTTCGTGCCCGAACGGGGCGGGCGAGCGGGCGCCCTGGCCCTGCGGCCAGACCATGGCCAGCATGATCATGCCGACGGTCAGGGCGATGGCCAGGGGATAGAAGAAGCGGTCGCGCATGGGCACGGCTATAGCCTGCGCCGCCGGCCGGTTGAACCCCGCTTGACCCGCCGGCCTCATCGCCTTAGCCCACCGATCCATGGCAACCCTCATCCTCCTCCGCCACGGCCAGAGCCAGTGGAACCTCGAAAACCGCTTCACCGGCTGGGTGGACGTGGACCTCACCGCCGAAGGCGAAGCCCAGGCCACCAAGGGCGGCGCGTTGATCAAGGCCGCCGGCCTGCATGTCGACAAGGCCTATACCTCGGTGCTCAAGCGGGCCCAGCGCACGGGCGCGCTGGCCATGGACGCGGCGGGGCAGGGCGACATCGCCTTCACCAACGACTGGCGGCTGAACGAGCGCCACTACGGCGGGCTGACCGGCCTCAACAAGGCCGAGACGGCGGCCAAGCACGGCGACGAGCAGGTGACCATCTGGCGGCGCAGCTACGATGTGCCGCCGCCCCCTCTGGCGGCCGGCGGCGAGTGGGACTTCTCGGCGGACGAACGCTACGCCGGCAAGGCCATCCCCGACACCGAGAGCCTGAAGACCACCCTGGACCGGGTCGAACCCTACTGGACCGCCGAGATCGCGCCGCATCTGAAGGCCGGCGAGACGGTGCTGGTGGCGGCGCACGGCAACTCGCTGCGGGCCATCGTCAAGCTGCTGTTCGCGGTGCCGGACAGCGACATCGTCGGAGTCGAGATCCCGACGGGCAATCCGCTGGTGATCGAGCTGGACGCCGAGCTCAAGCCGGTGTCGGCGCGGTATCTGGATACGGACCGGGCGCAGCCGCTGCCGGCGGTCTGAATGTAACTCGGGGACAGTCACTTTTTTCCGGTTCGGTGACGGTTGCCGCCTTTCGCGAGGCTGAAAAAAGTGACTGTCCCCGAATTACACCCCACGGACGAAGTCTTCATGCGCGCCGCGATCGCCGCCGCGCAGGTCAATCTCGGGAGAACCGCACCCAATCCCGTCGTCGGCTGCGTGCTCGTCCGCGGCGGGGTGATCCTGAGTAGCGGGGCCACGGCCCCGGGCGGCAGGCCGCATGCCGAGGACCAGGCGCTGGCGGCGGCGGGAGAGGCCCGGGGCGCCACCGCCTATGTCACCCTCGAGCCCTGCGGGGCGAGGTCCTCGGGCGGGACCTCCTGTTCGCAGCTGCTGGTCGAGGCCGGGGTGGCGCGGGTCGTGGTGGCCTGCGACGATCCCTCGCCGTTCGCGGCCGGACGCGGCGCCGAGCGATTGCGCGCCGCGGGGATCGTGGTCGAGATGGGCCTGCTGGCCGAGGAGGCGAAGGCGGCCCTCGATTACGCGGCCTGGTTCCAGACCCAGACGCCGTAGAGCCAAAGTTAAGCAAGTTCGGTCATCACTGGTTTCCCAAGAGGGGGAGCCACCGCGCATGAGTGCCGCGCCGGCGTCCGGGCCCAGGCGCCTGACGCAAGCCGATGTCGATCTGATCTGCGCCCGCCACGACCGCCTGTGGTCGGGCCGGGGCGGCGGCGCGCGGGCGGTGTTCAGCTTCACCGACCTGTCGGGCCTGAACCTCTCGGGGCGCAATCTCTGCGACGCCGACTTCACCGGGGCCCAGCTCAGCGACGCGCGGCTGGTCGGGACCAAGCTCGACAACGCCAGCTTCTTCGGGGCCGACATGCAGGGCGCCGACTTCACCGAGGCCTCCCTGCGCCGCGCCGACCTGCGCGGCTCCTGCCTGCGCGGGGCCAACCTGTCGGGCGCCGACATGTTCGAGGCCGATCTGCGCGAAGGGGCGATCGCCGCCGCCGACGCCGAGAAGGGCCTGCGCATCCTGGAGCACCAGGTGCGGGCCGGCGACGCGCGCGGCGCCAACCTGTCGGGCGCCAACCTGGAGCGCTCGCGGCTGTCGGGCGTGGTGGCGGTCAAGGCCGACTTCAGCGACGCCATCCTCAAGGACGCCAAGCTGGTCCGGGCCAATCTCAAGCAGTGTTCGCTGGGCGGGGCGGACCTGTCGGGCGCCGACCTGTCGGGGGCGGACCTGTCCGGCGCCGATCTGCACGACGCCATCCTGGTCGGGGCCAAGACCACCATGTGGAAGGTCGACGGGGCCGACATGAAGGGCGCCCTGACCGACAAGGCGTCCGGCGCGCCGGTCTCCGGCCTGCCCTATGAGCAGATGATCCGCGACCATGCCCGCTGGTGCGAAACGGCCGGCGCGGCCGGGGCGCCGTCGAAGTTCGATGGCGCCGACCTGCGCGCCCTGGGCTCGCTCAAGGGCCTGAACCTCACCGCCCTGTCGGGCCGCGGCGCGGTCTTCTACGGCCTCGACCTGGAAGGGGTGCAGCTGCAGGGGGCCCAGCTGGAGGGCGCCGACCTGCGGAGCTGCAACCTGCGCCGGGCAGACCTGCGGGGCGCGCGGCTTGCCGGGGCCAAGCTGTCGGGCTCCGACCTGCGCGAGGCGCAGCTGGGGCCCCTGCTGATCGCGGCCGATCGGCTGATGCCGGCCGACCTGACCGGGGCGCTGCTGAAGGGCGCGGATCTGGCCCGTTGCGACATCCGCCAGGCCCGGATGAGGGGCGCCGACCTGTCGCGCGCCAACTTCACGAACGCCCACACCAAGGGGGCCGACCTGACCGACGCGATCCGCACGGGGACGCGCGGCCTCGACTGGAGTCCGTTGAGTTCGGGCTGAGCGGCTTAACGCTTCGTCGCCCGGTGTTCGGCTAAACTCGGCGCCGACTGATTCGACCCTTGGGGGAGGGCTTTGTGACCTTGACCGAAACGCCGATGACCGGCCGCCGGCGCCTGACGCAGCCGGAGCTTGACCTGCTGATGACCGCCCATGAGCGGTTTCTCGAGGGCAAGCCCGGCGGCAAGCGCGCCGCGCTGCGCTTTCTCAATCTCTCCGGGCTGGAGTTCTCGGGCCGCAACCTCGCCGACGCCGACCTGTCGGCCTCGATCCTCGACGGCGCGCGGATGATCCGCACCCGGCTGGACCGCTGCAACCTGTTCGGCTCCGACCTGCGCAAGGCCAACCTGACCCAGGCCTCGCTGGTGCGGGCCGACCTGCGCGGCGCCTGCCTGCGCGGCGCCAACCTCAGCCAGGCGGACCTGACCCAGGCCGACTTCCGCGAGGGCCAGATCGCCATCCCGCACCCGCGCAAGGGCCTGGGCAGCCTGCGCCAGGAGCCGCGCATCGGTTCGGCCGACGAGGCCGATTTCACCGGCGCCACCCTGGACGGATCGAAATTCCACGGCGTCTCGGCCTTCGCGGCTGACTTCACGGACTGCTCGCTGAAGGGTGCGACCCTGACCGGGGCCAACCTCAAGGACGCCAACCTGGCCGGGGCCGACCTGGACGGCGCCAGCGTCGGCGGGGCCAACCTCGAGGGGGCCGATTTCACCGGCGCGGTGCTGTCGGGGGTCGATACCTCCACCGCCAGGATGAGCGGCGCCAAGCTGGCCGGCTCGCTGACCGGCCCGACGCGCGAGGCGTTGACGGCCGCCGTCGCCTGCCTGGCGCAGATGAAGGCCAACCACGCCTGGTGCGAGACCGGCGGCAAGGAGGGCGCGCCCGCCAGGATCGACGGCGCCGACCTGCGACCCCTGGGCGAGGCGTTGAAGGGGATGCGGCTGACGGCCCTGAGCGCCAAGGGCGCCTGCCTGGTCGGCATGAACCTGGCCGGGGCTCAGCTGCAGGGCGCCAACTTCGAGGGCGCGGACCTGCGCGGCATCAACCTGCAACGGGCCGACCTGCGGGGCGCCCGGCTTTCCGGGGCCAACCTGACCAAGGCCGACCTGCGCGGAGCGGCGATCGGCGTGCTGCCGCTGGGTCCCGGCCGTGAGACGCCGGCGACCCTGAACCAGACCTGCCTGCGGTATGCCAACCTGCAGGCCGCCGACCTGACCCGCGCCATCCTCGACGGGGCCGACCTGCGGGGCGCGAACCTGACCGGAACGACCCTGGTCTCGACCAGCTTCCGGGACGCCGAGCTGGGCTCGGTGATCGGGATGGAACCGGCCTAGAGCGGCGGTTGCCTGCGCCGGACGGTACCGTAGGCTGCGGCGATGGGACGGACGTTCGCGGTTTGCCTGGCGGTCCTGATTTTGGCTCTGGCGGTCGGGCCGGCGGCGGCCGGCGTTCGGGCCCTGGATCCGCAAACGGAAATCGGCCTTCAGCTCAGGCGCCGGCACGGAGTCGATATCCCGAGCGCTGCGACCGTCGTCTACGTCTACTCGGCTGCGGCGCATCACACGCTGGCAGAACAGTCGGCGGTCGCCTGGCGCGACGCCGAAGGACGATGGACCGTCAGCACCTTCAGCCGTGAGGGGCCGGCCCTGCTCGACATTCCCGTCACGGTGACCCCGGAGACGTCCCGGCGTCTCACCGCGGCCGAGGGCCGGGCGCTGGATCGTCTGCTGAGGCGCCCCGCGACCTACCGTCAAACTTTTGACCCGCCGCGTGACGTCGGCGTGGGGGCCGTGTCTCACACGATGGAGATCGTTTCTCCCCAGGGCCGTATGGTCGTCGCGTGGACAGGCTTGCTGAGAGGTCCAGCCGGGGAGGTGGCCAATCTGGTCATCGGCAAGGCCTGACCCGGACGCGTGGCCGCCGCCGCCGACGCGGGCGTGCTGCAGGCCAAGAAAAAGGGCGACGCCCGGAAGCGTCGCCCTTTCCCGTTGGGAGGCCTGGGTGAGACCTAGGCGGCCTTGTCGGCCTCGATCAGGGTCGAGGTCGCGGGGGTGTCGATCTTGATCGTCCGGGGCTTCAGGGCTTCCGGAAGCTGACGTTCAAGGCTGACCGACAGCAGGCCGTCGGCCAGCTGGGCCTCGGTCACCACCACATAGTCGGCGAGCTGGAAGCGGCGCTCGAAATTGCGCTCGGCCAGGCCGCGGTGCAGGAACTTGCGGGCGTCGTCGTTGGCCGCCTTGCGGCCGGTGACGGTCAGCAGGTTTTCCTTCACCTCGATGGTCAGTTCGTCGGGACGGAACCCGGCGACGGCCACTTCGATGCGGTAGGCGTCTTCACCGACGCGTTCGATGTTGTAGGGGGGATAGCCCGCCTGGCTGTCCTGGGCGGCGGCTGCGTCGAGCAGGGTGGCCAGCCGGTCGAAGCCGACGACGGAGCGGTACAGGGGCGAAAAATCGATGGTACGCATGGGTAGTCACATCCTTCTTTGCTTAAGCAAGGTTGCGGTTTGCCGGACTCTTCGACGACCCGATCTGGCCTCGTCTACGAACCCGTGAAGACCCGATGTCGGCGTCTTCGAGAGCTAAACTGGTGAGGGGCGCCAGGGGTTTCAAGGGGTTGGCGAACAGGGTTTCGTCGACCCGTTTCGAGGGCTAGGGTGCCGGCCAGTTTTCGGGAGAACGGCATGCTGAATCGGCGCGCGACATTGGGTCTGATGGGGGCCACGGCCCTGGGCGGCGGCGCCGCCTTCGCCGGGGAAAAGGGCGATGAGGCCCTGAAGGCCGCCATCGCCGGACCGCAGCGCGCCTCCGCCCACGTCGTCCGCGATCCGCACCGCCATCCCTACGACAGCCTGGTGTTCTGGGGGCTGAAGCCGAAACAGACGGTGATCGAGATCAGCCCTGGCAGTGGCTACTGGACCGAGATCCTCGCCCCCTACGCCAAGGCGACCGGCGGGACCTACATCGCCGGGGTCGCCGACCTGGGCAATCCCGCGCTCTCGGAGGGCGCCCGGAAGGGACGGGCCGCCTTCGAGGCCAAATACGCCGACAAGGCCGTGTTCGGCGATATCGCCTACGCCAACTTCGGACCGAAGTCGGCGGCGCTGGGCCCGCCCGGATCGGCTGACCTGGTGATCACCGCCCGCAACGTCCACAACTGGGTGGGCGGCCCCATGCTGGACAAGGCGTTCGCCGACTTCTTCGCGGTGCTCAGGCCGGGCGGCCTGCTGGGCGTGGAGGATCATCGTTCCGACCCGTTGCCGCAGGCCGAGGGGGCGCCGACCGGCTACATGTCGACCGCCTTCGTCATCGCGGCGGCCGAGAAGGCCGGTTTCCAGCTGGCGGCCAGCAGCGAGATCAACGCCAACCCCAAGGATGACAAGGACCATCCGTTCGGAGTCTGGACCCTGCCGCCGGTGCGGCAATCAGCCCCTCGCGGTCAGCCGGCGGACCCGACCTTCGATCAGGCGCCCTTTGATTCCATTGGGGAAAGTGACCGCATGACGCTGCGTCTCGTCAAGCCGAAGTAAAACCGGAATTTTGACGCGGCGGTCCATAGCCGCTATGGGCACGGTCGCGAGCGCGGGGGCGATCCTTGAAGTGACGGTACGCATGCGTTCAGACCTCTTTCTACCGTCCCGCCGGGCATTGCTGGCCGGCGGCGCCGGCCTGGCCCTGGCAGGCTGCGGCAAGGCGAAGCAGGAGGCGGTCGGGTCCAGGGACAAGGTCGAGGTCAAGCCGGCGGAAATCGGCAAGATCGCGACCATCGC
The DNA here is from genome assembly GCA_004144935.1 of Caulobacteraceae bacterium. Lineage (GTDB taxonomy): Bacteria > Pseudomonadota > Alphaproteobacteria > Caulobacterales > Caulobacteraceae > Caulobacter. The sequence continues at coordinate 9,272 of SDZP01000097.1, forward strand.
CGACGCCGTCGCCGGGGCCTGGCGGCCGGCCGCCGACAAGGCCCGCGACGCCTGGCGCCATCCCTTGGAGAGCCTGACCTTCTGGGGCCTGAAGCCGGGCCAGACGGTGGTCGAGTTCTGGCCGGGGGCCGGCTGGTACACCGACATTCTCGCGCCCTTCCTCGATGCGACCGGCGGCAAGCTCTACGTCGCCAACCTCGAGGTCACCGACCCGCAGGCCGCCGAGGTGGTCGAGGCCTACAAGCGCAAGCTGGCCGACAACAAAAAGGTCTACGGCGCCGTGGAGGTGACGGCCTTCGGCCCGACCAGCGGTCCGGTCGCCCCGGCCGGCGGCGCCGACCTGGTGCTGTTCCTGCGCAACCTGCACAACTGGATGGCGGCCGGCATCGCCGACAAGGCCTTCCGCGACGCCTTCGCCGCCCTCAAGCCCGGCGGGGTGCTCGGCATCGAGGAACATCGCGGCATCCCGGGCGCTGTACAGGACCCGCTGGCGGCCGACGGCTATGTGCAACAGGACTACGCGATCCAGCTTGCGAAGGAGGCAGGATTCTTGCTCTCCGCCGACAGCGAGATCAACGCCAACCCGAAAGACGACAAAAAGCACCCCTATGGCGTATGGACCCTGCCGCCAACCCGGCTGTCCGCCCCCCGGGGCCAGCCGCCCAAGGCGGGCTTCGACCACGCCAAGTTCGACGCGATCGGCGAAAGCGACCGCATGACCCTCAAACTAGTGAAGCCGAAATGACTGTCAGCCGCCGCCTTCTGTTCTCCGCCCCGCTTCTGACTGTGCCCTTGCTGGCCCAGCCGGCCGCCGCGGCGACGCGGGAGACCGACGTCTCCAAGGTTTTCGTCTTCCTCGACAACTTCCTGCGCATGAGCCCGGCCGAGCAATCGCGGCTCAAGGTCGATTTCTACCTGACCCAGAACGGCAACGCCCCCAAGGGAATCAAGGCCTGGTGGATCGACCGGGACGGCAAGCGCACCGACGTGCCGATCGCCGCCGACGGCCGGTTCGAGAAGGAACCGACCCTGCGCCAATTGACCGAGAAGTCGAAGATGGTCTTCGAGGGGCCCAGCTCCAGCGGCTTCTCCGTGCGCATCGGCCTGGTCTGGGGCTCGAAACCGGCCATCGAGATGGACGCCCGCCAGGTCGCCAACTACCTCAATGACGCCAATGCCCTGGTCAAGAAGGCGGCCGGCAAGTTTGGCATGGTGGCGCCCCGGATGATCCAGGTCGCCTTCTTGACCAGGGCATTGGCGTCATTGAGGTAGTTGG
>SDZP01000487.1 GCA_004144935.1 Caulobacteraceae bacterium
GGGTCCCGCTGTGGTTGCGGCAGCTTTGCTGCAAGCTGCGCAGCCTGAACACGATGGCCACGCGCGGGGTGTCCACGCACTACTGCACGCAGAGTGTGTGAGGACACGCGCGCCCAGTTGCGCACACGTGTGGGTGTGTGCTTGAGGCGACATCGTGCAGGTGGCATCATTGTAACACCCTTGCCGGGTGCAACGCCAACGAAACCCGGGTCTGCCACGTTCCCCTTCTTTGGCATCAAGATTGAGCTCAAGGATCGCGAAGGCAAGCTGTTGGAGGGGAATGACGTGTCGGGTGTGGTGTGCGTGTCTACTATCTGGCCCTCCATTGCGCGCACCATCTACGGCGATCATGAGCGCTATCTGGCAACGTACATGAAGCCCTTCCCCGGCTGCTACTTTACGGGTGACGGTGCCATTCGTGACAAGGATGGGTACCTGTGGATCACGGGCCGCGTGGATATCCAGAAGGGCGCCCATCCCCCGGGGCGTCATCTCGCCGATCCCGGGGGTGGACATCAGGCGGGGCGTGGATGGACGCTTCACACGACCTCCGGATCGGCCTTCCCCGCCGCCTTGGGCGGCCAGGGGATGAGGGAGCTGGTGCGGGCAATATACTCCGCATAGCCCGGGCGCTGATAGGTCAGCCGCTTCTCGTACGACGGCCCGCCGCTGTATTTGACGAACATCAGCAAGAGCAGCAGGGGCCCGGCGATGGAGACGACGCCCAGCAGCCCCGTCTCCGCCGCGACGGCCCACAGCCCGAACCAGACGCAGAGGTCGCCGAAATAGTTCGGGTGCCGGGTGTAGCGCCACAGGCCGGCGTCCAGAACCTTGCCCTCATTGGCCTTGTTGGCCTTGAAGCGGACCAGCTGGAAGTCGGCGGTGCTCTCGAACAGGATTCCGAAGATCACCAGACCGGCGCCGATCCAGCCCAGGGCGCCGATGGCGACGGGCGTGGCGGACAGCTGGCCCAGCTGGACCGGCAGGCTGACCGCCCACAGGATCGGGGCCTGGAACATGAAGACCAGACGCCAGGATGCGACCGGGAAGCTCCAACCCTTGGTCTCCTGCGCGCGGCTGAGCATCTTCACATAGCGACGATCAGGGCCATGCGACCGCCAGCGCCACAGGATGTAGAGGCCCAGGCGCAGGCCCCAGATGGACGCCAGCGCCAGCAACAGCTGCATCCGCGCATCCGACCCGTCGGCCTGGAAGAAGGTGGTCACTGCCATGAAGGCCAGACCCAGCGCCCACCAGGCGTCGACGAAGGTCACATCCTTGAGCGCGCAGCCGATGGCCCAGAGGATGACGAAGGACGCGATACAGATCCCGAGGTTGATCCCCAGGATGGTGATGATCTCCTGAACAGCAGGCATTGGACTTCCCTCCCCAGTGTGTCGCCGGCGTCTAGCGGCCGGTTGACGGTTCCGTGACGAAGACGGCCTTGGCCATCTGCCGCTCCAGCCCCTTGGGATCGCGGGCCTGGGCGGCGCGCATCTCGATGGCGAAGCGGTCGGTGTCTATCTCGTCGGTCCCACGCGTGATGCCGCGCATGGCGGCGCGGGCGACATCTTCGGGCGCCTCCTTGGCTCCCTTCACGTGCGAGGCCATGCGGGTGTCGACCGAGCCGACGATCAGCGAGGTGACGGTCGTGCCCTGCCCGGCCAGCTCGGCCCGGATGCAGGTCCCGGCGGCGCGCATGGCGAATTTGGACGGGCTGTAGCCGCCCATGTTGGGCGCGGCGAGCATGCCGCCGACCGACAGGACGTTCAGGATGGCGCCGCCCCCGTTGGCCTTCAGGATCGGCGCGAAGGCCCGGGCCATGGCGACGGGGCCGAAATAGTTGACCTCCATCTCCTCGCGCGCGGCCGACAGGTCGTCGGCGCCGATCAGCAGCTTGTTGTTGAAGGCGCCGGCGTTGTTGATCACCACGGACACGTCCGGACAGGCGGCCGCCGCCGCCGTGATCTGCTCGGGCTGAGAGACGTCGAGCCCGACCGCCACGACACGACCGGGGAACTCATCTTCGAGATGTCTGGCCGAGGCGGGGTTGCGGGCGCCGGCGTACACCCTGGCCGCCCCCTCCTGCATCAGCACCCGAACGAAAGCCTCGCCGATCCCGCGATTGGCGCCGGTGACGATGGCGACACAGCCTTGAACTTCCATGATCGGACCTCAGGCGGCGGTGTAGATGATGTCGTCGGGCTTCTTGGCGCCGCGACGCAGCTGGGTCGGATCATTGGTGATCGCCCCGCGCGCCCAGGTCTCGGAAATCTCGTGTTCCTCGTTCCACTCCCAGCACATGGTGCGGCGC
>SDZP01000488.1 GCA_004144935.1 Caulobacteraceae bacterium
GCCGCACCGTAACGCCGCTGGACAGGGTCACCAGGGTGTCACCGCCGCTCTGAACGACGCTCTGGTACTGCCCGTAGGCGGTGTCATCGATCAGATCGGTTCCGACCAGGAAGTCGGTGATGGTGTCGGCCCCGGCCGCGCCGGCGAAGTGGAAGACGTCCGCGCCGGCCCCGCCGGTCAGGGTGTCGCCACCGGCCCCGCCGGTGATGTGGTTGGCGGCGGCGTTGCCGATGATGGTGTCGTTACCGATACCGCCGATGGCGTTCTCGATGACGGCGCCCTTGGCGATGGCGACGTTGCCGACCAGGCTCGCGCCGTTGGCGGTCCCGACATTGGAGAAGTTGCCTTCCCTCAGGTCGATGACCTGGTTGTTGGTGAAGCCCGAGAAGTCGAAGGTGTCGTTGCCGCCGGCATCCCAGACGGCGAAGACCAGGATGGTCGAGGCGCTGGTGGCCGAGAACCAGGCGCGCCCGGCGTTGGAGTTGAAGCCGTAGACCGTGTCGCCGGTGCGGGTGGTGGTGTTGACGCCATAGGTCCGCTGGGCGGCGGCGATGTCGTCCAGCATCACCGTGCCGGGGTAGGCCGTCGGCCCGAAGTTGCCTCCCGTGTTGCCCTCGGTGAAGTAGCTCATCACCGTGTACTGGTGGCTGTCCTCGTAATATTCCGCCGAGGTCGAGTAGACGAATTCGATGTCGGGGTCGGCGTTGTAGGCGCCGGGGTGCGAGAAGCCGATGGCGTGGCCGATCTCGTGCACCAGGGTCAGCATGCCGTAGTTGCCAAGCTGCGGATTGGCCCCGGTCCCGGAATTCTTTACCCAGACGTCACCGGCCGCGGCGCTCTGGCTGGGCAGGTAGGCGAAGGCCGCCGACCCTTCGGCGCCGCCGGTGAAGGCGCTGAACAGCATCGTCGTGTTGGGGTCGTTGGTGTAGGCGGCCTCGCCGATGGTTCCGGTCCCGGTGCGTACGAAGACGACGTTGGCCACGTCCGACCAGGACGCCAGCGCCTGGATCGTGGCGTTGATCTGGGCCTCGTTGAAGCGCACGAAGCCGGTCGTGCCGCTCGGCATGACGCCTTGGCCCGACCCGCGGAAACCGTAGCTGACGATCGACGTCGCCCCGCCCCAATACGCGTCGTCCCAGTTGTTATCGACGTCCGAGACGCCGGGCTGGGTGAAGAAATCATTCCACGAGGCGTAGGTGCGGTTCAGGTGGAAGGCCGCTTCCTCGATGGTCTTGGAGGGCTTGCCGTTCGGACCGGTTCCGCCGCGCTGGGCGGCATTGAGGAAGCCGCTGGGATCGTCGTCGCCGACGCCGCCGCCGTTGGGGATGGAGAGGTCCTTGTCGCGTTCTCCGCCGCCGGAGCAGGCCGGGCAGCCGCAGTACAGGTCGGGGCCATCGGCCGCGGAAGCGCCGATGCTGAGATCGCCCAGGGCGTCCATGTGGCCGACGGCGGTGTAGCGGGCGCCGTCGCCCAGCCAGGCCCGCGTCAGCAGGGCGGTATCGGTGGTCTCGGGTGTCGCGGCGGTCGCGTCGTCCCCGTAGTCGCCAAAGCCTGCGAGCAGGTCGATTTCACCCAGGCCTTCGGCGCCAATGCGGTATGCCATTCAATCCTCGTCAACGCCCCGGCGTCGTTGCCGGCTTGGCCCCCGGCGTCCGAGGTCCGATCAGGATATCTCTGGACGCAGAGGCAAGTTGAGCCCTGGCGGACTCATCGAGGCCGCTCCCATGACATCGATATACCGCCCGCCCGGTGAATCCGCCATGAAAACGTACACTTAACACGGGAGCCGCGCTGACAGGTCGCGGCCGCGCCAAGCCTTCGGGCCCTCCCTGCGTCAGCGGAAAGGGCCCGTTCAGTCGTCCGGTGGTTGGAGCCCTAGAGGATCCAGCCGCTGGCCACATTGCCGTCCAGCTCGATGACCATGTCGGCCACCGCATCGCCGTTCACATCGAACGACAGGGTGGTCAGGTTGGCCACGCCGTCATAGGCCCGCACCGCTTGGGCGGCATGGCCGTCGAAGGCGGAGACGAAGACGAAGGCCTGGTCGCCGGTCACGCCCGTGTTGGCGTCGACGCCCTTGACGCTCACCTTGTCGCCCTGGGCGGCGTTGAAGTCGACGATGCGGTCCGCCTGCCCCGCCGCCGATTCCGCGACCAGGCTGTAGGTGAAGCTGTCCTTGCCGGTCCCGCCGCTGAGGGTGTCTTTGCCCAGACCGCCGATGAGGATGTCGTCGCCGGCGTCGCCGAACAGCGCATCGGCGCCATTGCCGCCGAGGATCTGGTCGATATCGTCGCCGCCGTAGAGGGCATCGTCG
>SDZP01000098.1 GCA_004144935.1 Caulobacteraceae bacterium
GCCATGCGCCTTCGACTCGCGACCTGGAACATCAACTCCGTCCGCCCGCGCGGCGACCTGATCGGCCGCATGGTCGACGAGATCGCCCCCGACGTCATCGCCCTGCAGGAGATCAAGTGCCAGGCGCACGAGTTCCCGCGCGAGATGTTCGAGGCCCTCGGCTACCGCCACTTCCGCATCCACGGCCAGAAGGGCTGGCACGGGGTGGCCATCGTCTCGCGCCTGCCGCTGGAGGACTCGCCGCCGCTCGACGTCTGCAAGAACGGCCATGCCCGCTGCGTCGGGGCCATGGTCGGCGGCGTGGAGATCCAGAACTTCTACATCCCGGCCGGCGGCGACCTGCCTGATCGCGAACTGAACCCCAAGTTCGATCACAAGCTGGATTTCTACGAAAAACTGACCGCCGAGTTCGAGCGCCGCGATCCCCGCAATCCGTTGATCGTCACGGGCGACCTGAACGTCGCGCACGGCGAGCACGACGTCTGGAATCACAAATACATGTCCAAGATCGTCAGCCACACACCGGTCGAGGTGGCGGCGATGGAAGCCCTGATCGCCTCCAACCGGTTCATCGACCTGCCGCGCGAGGTGGTGCCGCCGTCGGAAAAACTGGCCAGCTGGTGGAGCTACCGCGCCGCCGATTTCCGCGCCTCCAACCGGGGTCTGCGCCTGGACCACATCCTGATCAGCCCCGGCCTGCGGGATGCGGCTTTCCATACCGGCAAGGCGATCAGCAGGGTGCATGACGACGTGCGCGGCTGGGAAAAGCCGAGCGACCACGCGCCGGTGACGGCCGATTTCATGATTTAAGGTAAGGCGACCCTCTTCCGGAGGGAGCTTTCGTGACTGCCTAAGGCTGCAGCCGATACCCGCCCGCTTCGGTGATCAGCAGCCGGGCCTGGCCGGGATCGGGCTCGATCTTCTGGCGCAGGCGGTAGACGTGGGTTTCCAGCGTATGGGTGGTGACCCCGGCGTTGTAGCCCCAGACCTCGGTCAGTAGCTCCTCCCGTGCGATGGCCTTGGCGCCGGCGCGGTAGAGGTACTTGAGGATGTTGGTCTCTTTCTCGGTCAGCCGGACCTTCTTGCCCTTGTCGTCGACCAGCAGCTTGGCGGCCGGGCGGAACTCGTAGGGGCCGATGCGGAAGACGGCGTCCTCGCTGGCCTCGTGGCTGCGCAGCTGGGCGCGGATGTGGGCCAGCAGGACCGCGAACCGGAAGGGCTTGGTGAGGTAGCCGTTGGCCCCCGATTCAAGACCCAGGATGGTGTCGGCGTCGGTGGAGGCGGCGGTCAGCATGACGATCGGGGCGGTGACCCCGGCCTTGCGCATCAGCCGGCAGGCCTCGCGCCCGTCCATGTCGGGCAGGTCGACGTCGAGCAGGATCATGTCCGGCCGCGCCTCCTTGGCGATGGTCGACCCTTCGGTGGCCGTGGCCGCCTCGAGGGTGGTGAACTCCTCGTGCAGACGCAGCTGTTCGGCCAGCGCGCTGCGCAGGTCGTCGTCGTCGTCGATGATCAGGAGGGTCTTGCGTTGCGCCATGAACAGAACCATGCACCGTTTCGGCCCCCGAGGCCAAGCGTGGAGCCATGAGATTGAACTTCACCGCCCATGCCGACGGTCGCTTCCAGATGGGGAGCCGGACCGTCTCCTGCATCCTCGGCAAGGGGGGCGTGACGCCCGCCGCCGACAAACGCGAAGGCGATGGGGCCAGCCCGATCGGGACCTGGCCAATCCGCCGCCTGCTCTACCGCCCCGACAAGAGCCCGCCGCCGAGGACCGGTCTGGCGGTGCATGCCATCCAGCCGAACGAGGGCTGGTGCGACGCGCCGGAGGATCCGAACTACAATCGCTCGGTTAGCCTGCCCTATCCGGCCAGCCATGAGCGGCTGTGGCGGGACGACGACATCTACGACCTGGTGCTGGTGCTGGGGCACAACGACGATCCGGTCGTCGCCGGGATGGGATCGGCCATCTTCCTGCATCTGACCCGGCCGAACCGGGCGCCGACCGAGGGCTGCGTGGCCCTCGATCGGCCGGACCTGCTCGATTTGCTCGCGCAGGCCCGGCCGGGCGATACCGTGACGATAGAGGCGGCCTGAGGCCCTACTTGACGCCTTCGCGCAGGCCCTTGGCCTTGGTCAGGTGTTCCTGGACCACCGGGGCGGTCGAGGCGGCGGCCGCCTGCAGGGCCGGGACCGTGCCGTCGGCGGCATAGCGCGTCATCAGGTCGAGGGCCGCCTGGTGGCCATCAACCTGGGCGTCCAGGTAGGCTTTGTCGAAGTCGGCGTCGCTGGCCTTGGCAAGGTCGTCGAGCTTGCTCTGAAGGTCGGCCGGCAGGGCCATCGGCGGGGTCAGCGGCTGGCCCGAATCGGCGATGGCCTTCTTCAGACCGGCGGTGGTCTGGGTGTGCATGTCGATCATCATCTGGGCGAAGGCCTTAATGTCGGCGTTCTTGGTCCGGGTGAGAGCCAGCTTGCTGCTCTCGATCTCGAACATGTCGCTGGCCGCGGCCTTGGCGACGAAGTCGGGGGCGCTGGCCTCGTCGGCCGGGGTCGGCACGGTGGCGGTGGGGTTGGCGTCCGGCGTGGCGGCCGTGGTCTCGTCGACCTTCTGGCCGCAGGCGGCGAGAGCGAGAGCGGCGCAGGCGGCGCCGGCGATGAGAAGCTTGCGGTACATGGGAGTCCTCCGGCACTGGAAAGCTGCCACCCGTTTTCGGGGGCCTGTGCTGTCCACTTAAACCTCACGAGGGCGTGATGCGTTCCAATGTCGAGCCGACGACGGATGGCCCCTTGGCCGGGTTGACCGTCATCGAGATGGGCACGCTGATCGCCGGGCCGTTCTGCGGTCAGATCCTGGGCGATTTCGGCGCGACGGTGATCAAGCTGGAGGATCCGGGCAAAGGCGATCCAATGCGCCAGTGGGGGCGCAGCCTGCCGATGGGCCACAGCCCCTGGTGGCCGGTGATCGGCCGAAACAAGCGCTCGGTGACGCTGAACCTGCGGGATCCGGAGGGTCAGGCCATTGCGCGGAAGCTGATCGCCGGGGCCGATGTGCTGGTCGAGAACTTCCGCCCCGGGGCGATGGAGAAATGGGGGCTGGGCTATGAGGCGCTGAGCGCCGACAATCCTGGCCTGGTCATGGCGCGGGTCTCGGGGTTCGGACAGACCGGGCCCTACGCACAGCGGGCCGGATACGCCCTGATCGGTGAGGCCATGGGCGGCCTGCGCTACATCACCGGCGAGTCCGACCGGGCCCCGGCGCGGGCCGGCATTTCGGTCGGCGACAGCTTGGCCGGCCTGCATGCGGCGCTGGGGACGATGATGGCGCTGCACGCCAGGCACAGGACCGGCAAGGGCCAGATCGTCGATGCGGCCATCTACGAGAGCGTGCTGTCGGTGATGGAAAACCTGATCACCGAATACGGCCTGACCGGCTATGTGCGCGAGCGGTCGGGGTCGGTGCTGCCGGGGATCGCGCCGTCGAACGCCTATCCCACCGCCGACGGGGCGCTGGTGGTCATCGGGGCCAACCAGGACACCCTGTTCGCGCGGCTGTGCGCGGCCATGGGGCGGCCCGAGTTGAGCGCCGATCCGCGCTATGCCGGCCACGCGGCGCGTGGCGAGAACCAGGCGGAGCTGGACGCCCTGATCGGCGGCTGGACGGTGACGCTGACGGCGGATGACCTGCTGGCGCTGATGGAGTCGAGCGGGGTGGCGGCGGGGCGGGTCTATCGTGCGCCGGACATGCTGCAGGATCCGCAGTTCATGGCCCGCGAGGCCATCGTCGAGACGCCGCATCCGGTGTTCGGCGCGGTGAAGATGCAGAACGCCTTTCCCAAGCTCAGCGAGACGCCGGGCGGCGTGCGCTGGCCGGGGCCGGCGCTGGGTGAGCATACCGATGCGGTGCTGTCCGAGCGGGCCGGGGTACCGGCGGAGTATCTGGCGGCGCTGCGGGCGCGCGGCGTGATCTAGCGGCCGACGGCCTCCGCCACCGCCTGGACGATCTGGTGGATGTTGTAGGGCTTGCGAACGATGGGGGCGGCGAAGCCGCCCGGGGCGCCGCGCTCGCCGTAGCCGGTGGCGAAGACGAAGGGGATGCCCCGCGCCTGCAGCCGCTCGGCCACCGGGGTGACCAGCCGGCCGCCGAGGTTGACGTCGAGCACAGCGGCGTCGAGCGCCGCCTCGGCGTGGCCCATGGCCTCGTCGACATCGCCGGCGGTGCCGACGATGATCGCCCCGGCCTCGATCAGGCCGGCCTCCAGCTCAAGCGCCAGCAGGGTGGCGTCCTCGACGATCAGCAGCCGCAGGCCTTCGACGCCCCCGTGGCCGGCGGCCTGGCCGCTGGAGACGCCGTTGGGAGCGGGCGGGGGCTGGGCGGTGGCGGCGTCGGCCAGGGCGGCGCGGTTGGCGGTCAGGTGCACGCGCACCCCGCTCCGGTCGTAGGTCACCTTGCCGACCCCGCCAAGCTCGCGGCCGGTGACCCGGTCGAGCAGCACGGCGCCGAAGCCGGTGCGGGTCGGCTGCACGACGGGCGGTCCGCCCGTTTCCTGCCAGTCGATGGCGAAGCCGCCGTCCGGCCGCTTGCGCCAGTCGAGCAGCACCCGGCCGCCCTCCACCGACAGGGCGCCATACTTGATGGCGTTGGTGGCCAGCTCGTGCAGGGCCAGCGACAGGGCGTTGGCGGCCCGGGGGGTGAGAAACAGGTCCGGTCCCGACCAGATGGCCTGGCCCTGGCCGAGGCCGCCGAGCTCGGCTTCGACGATGGAGCCCAGGCTGGCGCCGTGCCAGCGGGTGGCGGTAAGCAGCTCGTGGGCCTGGGCCATGGCCTTCAGCCGGCCCGAGAAGCTGTCGATGAAGCCGTCGACCGAGCTGGTGCGGCGGGCCGACTGGGCAGCCAGCGACTGCACGGCGGCGAGCACGTTCTTCACCCGGTGGTCGAGCTCGGCCATCAGGGTTTCGCGCTGTTCCTCGTCCCGCTTGCGGTCGGTGATGTCCTGGACGACGCCGATGATCTTGCGCGGCTGGCCGTCGCCGTCCAGCACCACCGTGCCGGCCCCCATCATCCAGCGGACCTCGCCATTGTCGGGGCGGACGATGCGGTATTCGGCCCGGTAGCGGCCCGTGGCCTTCAGCGAGCGGTCGACCTCGACCCTCAGGGCGTCGCGGTCGTCGGGATGCACATATTTGAAGGAGACGTCGCCCTTCTGGCCGGCCGTGCTGTCGCGGCTGAGGCCGGTCATGGTCTTCATCTGTTCGTTGATGACCACCCTGTCTTCGGTGAGATCGAGGTCGAACTCGCCGAGGCCGCCCGCCTCGAGCGCCAGATCGCGCCGCTGGCGGTCGAGCTGGCGGCCCCGCTCGACCGCCAGACGGTGGGCGTCGGCCATCAGGCGTTCGGTGGCCAGTTCGGCCAGATCGCTCAAGGCTTCCAGCAGGGCTTCCTGCTCCCGCGGATGCGGCTCGGGGTCGCCGACCACGAGCAGCCCGACCACGGCCCCGTCGGGGGTGACCAGCGGCGCGCTGGCGAAGAAGGCGACGTCGACCTGTGTCAGGGTATGGCGAATGGCGTCGAAGCGCTTGTCGGCGCGCTGGTCGGCGCTGATCAAGGCCTCGCCGCGGCGAATCATGACATCGGCCAGCGAACCGGCGCGGGGATATTCCCGCCGCTCCAGCCCGACGATGGCCTTGTGCCAGAGCCGGTCGCGGTCGACGAGGACGACGGCGGCGCGCGGGGCGCCGAACAGGGCCGCGGCCAGCCTGACCACCCGGTCGAAGGTGGCGTCGGACTCGCTGTCGAGCGCGCCGAGACCTCGCAGCACCGCCAGCCTGTCATCCTCGGCCATTTCGACGTCAGCTGCGACAATTTTACTCATGCGGGCACCTTAGACGCACTTTCTCCGTTAAGCGACTGTGGCGACGCGAAGGCTGGCATCCTATGTTGGAACCAGCGTCCGATCCCGGCGTTGTCGGGCCGTCACCCCATGACGACCCACGCCCGGGGGTGCGGGCCTCACGCGGAGCTATCAGATGACCAACGTGCCCACCGGCGCCGAAACCGAAGCGGCCAAGGCCAAGACCTCGCTGAAAAGCGCGGCCAGCCATGCCGAAAAGAGCTTCGCGGAAGCCGCCGAAGCCGCCAAGAGCAGCATCACCGAGGCCGCCACGCGCGCCGAAGTGGCTATCAAGGAAGGCCTCGAAACCTTCCGCGCCCAAAGCCGCACCTATGCCGACACGGCCGGCCACCAGCTCGACGTCGCCCAGCGCTACGTCACCGAGCGGGTCAAGGAACGTCCGCTGACCGCCACTCTGGCGGGCGTCGGCGTCGGCCTGCTGCTCGGCCTGCTGCTCGCCGGTCGCGGCGACCGCCGTTGATCGTTGAACGCACACTTGCGGCCCTGGCGACGGCGGCGGCGGTAGTCGCCGCCGTTTCCGTGGCCGTCGTCTCGGCCTTCTTCGCCCTGTTCGCCCTCGTCGAGCCCTATGTGGGCGCGGCCGGGGCCGGGGCGGTGGTGGCCGGCGCGGCCGCCCTGCTGGCCGCGATCATCGCCATGATCGCGGCGCGCAAGATGCACGGCGACCGGACCCGCCACCAGGCGGCCGAGGCGGCTTCGGCCGGCCCGGGCGGCAGCCATACCGACGTCGCTCACATCCTGCTCGGCGTCATCAAGGACCGTCCGCTGCTGTCGGCGGGCGCCGCTCTCGCAGTCGGCGTCTATGCCTTGCGCAACCCGGCGCTGATCAGCGCCGTCGTTCGTGGGTTCATGGACGGCAAGTCCAAGTTCTAGACCGTTTCAACCGTTGTCTGTTTTGACACCGGCGCTCCTCTCGCCGGTGCGAGAGGAGTTGCGTCCATGTTTATCCTGCCCGACCTGCCCTATGCCCGCGATGCGCTGAGCCCCATCGTTTCCGGCGAGACCCTCGACTACCACCACGGCAAGCACCACAAGACCTATGTCGAGACGCTCAACAAGCTGCTCGCCGAGAAGGGCGAGACGCCCGAAAGCCTGGAGGCGGTGGTCAAATCCGCCGGACCCGGCAAGCTGTTCAACAACGCCGCCCAGGCCTGGAACCACGGCTTCTTCTGGGAATCGATGACGCCGTCGCCCGCCCAGCCGTCCGGCGCCCTGGCCGAGGCCATCGAGGCGTTCGGCGGGCATGCGGCGCTCGGCGAGAAATTCGTCGAGACCGGCGTCGGCCAGTTCGGGTCCGGCTGGGCCTGGCTGGTCTGGAAGGATGGCAAGATCGCCGTCGCCCCCAGCCACGACGCCGACACCCCCCTGGCCAACGGGGCCGGCTTTCCGTTGCTGGTCTGCGATGTCTGGGAGCACGCCTACTACCTGGACCACCAGAACGACCGGAAGGGCTTCCTGACCGCCTGGTTCGAAAAACTGGCCAACTGGGAGTTCGCCGGCGTTCAACTGGCGGCGGCGCAAGGCTCGGGAGAAGGCTATCGCTACCCGAAGCCGAAGTAGAGAACAGGGCTGATGGAACCCGTTTGACAGAAAGCCGTTCTCTCAATCGACAACGCGACTCCTCGCGTTTCGATTAAAGGGAAGGTTTCCAAGATGCTCAGATGGGCGCTTATTTTCCTGGTCGTGGCGCTTGTCGCGGCAGTTCTTGGGTTTGGTGGTATCGCCGGCGCGTCCGCCGAGATCGCCAAGATCCTGTTCTTTGTCTTCCTCGTCCTGTTCGTGGTTTCACTGGTCGTGAACATGGTTCGAGGTCGGGCGCCCTGACCGCAAAGGTCAGGCGAAAGACGACGATGAAGGGCGGCGCCGAAAGGCCCGCCCTTTTTCGTGCGCGGGAAGCTGCTAAGCACCTCCGATAATCCCTGGGAGAGTCCCCGCGTGCTGAATAAGTCCACTGCCAGCGTCCTGGCCGCCGTGCTGTTGCTGGCGGCCCCGGCCGGCCTGGTCGCCGCCCCCGCCTTCGCCGCCAGCGCCGCCTCGCAACCGACCGCGCCGCCGATCCGGTACCGCGAGCGGGTTCTGGCCAACGGCCTGCGGGTGATCAGCTCGGTCGACCGCACCACGCCCAACGTCGCCGTCCAGGTCTGGTACGGCGTCGGCGGCAAGGACGATCCCGAGGGCCGCACCGGCTTCGCCCACCTGTTCGAGCATCTGATGTTCAAGGCCACCCGCGACCTGCCGCCGGAAGCCTTCGACCGCATGACCGAGGATGTCGGCGGCGAGAACAACGCCTTCACCGCCGACGACATGACCGCCTATCACGAGACCGTGCCGGCCCATCATCTGGAGCGCCTGCTGTGGGCGGAAGCCCAGCGCCTGGGCTCGCTGGTGGTCGACGAGGCCAACTTCAAATCCGAGCGGGACGTGGTGAAGGAAGAGCTGCGCAACCGCGTGCTGTCCAATCCCTACGGCCGCTTCCAGGCCCTGCTGATCCCCTCCGCCAGCTATACCACCCATCCCTATCGCCGGCCGGTGATCGGCTCGATCGAGGACCTCGACTCCGCGACCATCGACGATGTGCTGAACTTCCACGCCGACTACTACCGGCCCGACAACGCCGCCCTGATCGTGGTCGGAAACTTCGACGAAAGGGCCTTCGACGCCTGGGTCGACAAGTATTTCGGCCCCATCAGGACCCCCGCCGAGCCGCTTCGCCGGGTCACCGTCAAGGAGCCGGCCCGCACCGGCGCCAGGACCGTCACCGGCTATGCGCCCAACGTGCCGCTGCCGGCCGTGGCCATCACCTGGCAGGCCCCCAGGGCCGCGGACCCGGACGCCGCGGCCCTCAGCGTTCTCGACGCCATCCTGTCGGGCGGCAAGTCCTCGCGGCTCTACAACAGCCTGGTCTATGAGCAGCAGATCGCCCAGGCGGCCTTCTCGACCGCGGAGCTGAACGCCCAGCCGGGCCTGTTCTACGTCGGGGCCATCATGGCCGGCGGCAAGACGCTGGACGAGGGCCAGACGGCGCTGCTGGCGCAGGTTGCGCGGCTGCGCGACGCCCCGCCGACCGCCGCAGAACTGGCCGAGGCCAAGACTGAGATGATCGCCGGCGCCGTGCGCCAGCGCGAGACCATCGACGGCAAGGGCTTCGTGCTGGGCTCGGCCCTCATCCTCGAGGGCGATGCGGCCAAGGCCAACAGCGGCATCGACGAACTGAACGCCGTCACCGCCGCCGATGTGCAGCGGGTCGCCAGGAAATACCTTTCGCCCGACCGCATGGTGGTCGTCCGCTACATGGACGAGAAGCTGCGCCCGGCCGGCGAGACGGAGGTGGCGGCCAAACCCGTCGTCGTGGCCAGCAGGCCCTTCACCGGCCAGCGCGTCGCCCTGCGCGACGCCGCGGCCCGTGAGAAGCCGCCGGGGCTGGGCCAGCCCATCGCGCCGGTCCTGCCCGCCGCGGTGGAAAAGACCCTGCCCAATGGCCTGCGGGTCATCGTCGCCCAGTCGAGCGCCCTGCCGCTGGTCACCGTCGACCTGACGGTGCGCGCCGGCTCGCTGTTCGACCCGGACGGCAAGGCGGGCCTGGCCAGCGTCGCCGCCGACCTGATGTCGGAAGGGGCCGGCGGCAAGAGCGCGGTGGCGATCGCCGCCCAGACCGAGGCCCTCGGCGCCGACCTGTCTGCGGGCGCCGGCACGGAGTTCACCTCCGTGACCCTCAACACCCTGAGCGACAAGCTGGAGGCCTCGATCGGCCTGATGGCCGACGTCGCCCTGCGCCCGACCTTCGATCCGGAAGAACTGGACCGCCTGCGCGACCAGGCCATCGACGGCTTCCAGGTCTCGCTGACCGAGCCACGCTCGGTGGCCGGCTATGTCTCGGCTCCGGCCGTCTGGTCCGGAACGCCGTTGGCCGACGTGACCACGCCAAAGACCCTGAAGGCCCTGTCGCGGGACGACCTGGCCGCCTTCCACGCTCGCTGGTTCCGGCCGGACAACGCCGTCCTGGTCATCGCCGGCGACATCACCCCGGAGAAGGCCTTCGCCCTGGCCGAGCGGACCTTCGGCGCCTGGAAGGCTCCGGCCGCGCCCCTGACGACAGCCCCGCCCGTGGCGGCGCAGTCCAATCCCCGGCTGGTCATCGTCGACATGCCCAACGCCGGCCAGGCGACGGTCATCGTCGCCAAGCGGGCCATCACCCGGGACGACCCGCGCTACTATCCGGGGCTGGTCGCCAACAACGTGCTGGGCGGCGGCTATTCCTCGCGCCTCAACGTCGAGATCCGGCTGAAGCGCGGCCTGGCCTACGGCGCAGGCTCCAATCTGTCGGTGCGCAAGGGCAGCGGCGGCTTCTCGGCCTCGACATCGACCAAGAACGAGACGGCGGGCGAGGCTCTGACCCTGCTGCGCGGCGAGATGACCCGCCTGGGCGAGACCCTGCCGACGGCCGAGGAGATGGCGGCCCGCAAGTCGGTGCTGATCGGCGGCTTCGGCCGGGACCTGGCCACCACCGGCGGGCTGGCCGACACGCTTGGCTCCCTGGCCGCCTATGGCATCGACCTGAAGG
>SDZP01000099.1 GCA_004144935.1 Caulobacteraceae bacterium
CGGCGGGCGACGGACGTCCAGCGGCAGCGCCTGGCGCCGTTGATCGCCTGGCGTCGGAGCTGGCCGGGCTGATGCAGGCTGCGCTGCGTTCGCCGGTTGCGCCGCCAGGGCGCGGACCGCCAGGGCGTCGAGCGGCGGGCCCGGGCTCCGGGTTGAGCGGTCCGGAATGACGCGATCGGGGCCTGCTAAGACCGCGGCCGCTCCAAGCCCCGCCGCCGGGCCGCTGACGCGGGGAATGATCGGGGTGATCCGGGCGGCTTGCGGCGCCGCCCGTCCGGCCAGGGTTCGCCGGTCGAGGCTTGCCCCCGGGCCTCGGCGATTGCGGACGACCAGCTTCGGTGTCCGGTCAGCCGCCCGCGCGCGCGCGGCGGCGGTGGCCCGGGTCCTCAGGGCCGGCCGGTCGATGGCGGCGGCGGCCCGGGCGACATCCAGCGGCGCGGGCCCGGCGGTCGGGGAGGCCGGCTGGGCAGGGGTCTCCGCGGCGATCGGCGAACCTGCCGGCGCGCGGACCGACATCACGGCGGCGGGACCTGGCGAGGCCGCTGCCTCCGGTATGCGGATCACCAATAGGCTCATGGACTTCGAGCCTGAAAGCGTCCGCGTCCGGTAGGCCTGGCTGATGCCCGGCGAACGGTCCGGGGCTGCGGAGGTCGACAAACGGGTGATGGTGGAGCCGGAAGCGGGCTGCTCGAGCCGAGCCGGCCGATCAGCCTGCCGGGGCTGCGTGCGCCTCGGCGCGGGTCGCGCAACGTCCCGGCGGTCTGGCCCCGACCGCACCGAGGCCGCCGCCCGTCCGGCCAGCAGCCGGCGAAGCAGGCGGATGTCTGCGCTCAGGCGGATGTGCAGCGGTTGCGGACGATCCGGCGACCTGGCCGGCTCTGTCGGCGCCGACTCTGGCGCCGGACCGGGCGGTGTCAGGACCAGCAATTCGGCGTCCGCCGGCCAGGTCCCGCCGAGCCGGTAGCGGGCCAGCAGAGCATTGGCCAAGGCCGCCGCCCCCTGCGCGCCCTGCAGACTCGAAGCGACCCTCACTGGCCCGATCAGGACGGGCGCCGCCGCCCGGGTGACGGCCAGCCGGCTCATATAAGCCCCCCGACGGAGCCGATGGCCGAGGCGATCGGATTTTCCAGGCCTTCGTGCGCCAGGGTCACCGTCGTCGTCAGCACCGTGCTGGAGCCGGCGTCGAACGATGGCCCGGACCAGGCCGTCGGCCAGCAGCGGCTGAGGTTCCACCACATCTTCGGGATGTGCATGTCGTTCAGCAGATAGATGGTGGCGTTGCGCCGGGTGATCTTGCCGCCCACCACCTGCTGGCGCCAGGCCCACAGCATGTCGATGTCCGACAGGCCGCTGATCAGCTGGATGTCGGAGTAGCTGCTCGATTTGGGAAGTTTGTAGGCATAGCTGTTGTTGCCGCCCTGGCGGATATCCTCGACCTCGCTGGTGGTGTCCAGCCCGCTGACCTGGGTGAATCCGCCCGCCAGGATGCCCTGGATCTCGACCAGGAAGTTGTAGCCCACATAGGGGTTGTCGCGGACGCCCGTGACTCTGCTGAACACCGCCGCCGCGGCGCTGGGGCCGATGACCGGCATGGCCTAGAAGTCCTCCAGCGAGCGCGGCCCGCCGGCTTCGCCGCCGGCCTGGCGATTGATGGCGCTGGTCTCGGCGCACCAGCGCCGCCGCTCGCCGTGCTCGAGGTTCAGCAGGGTCGCGTAGTCCCAGTGCAGGTAGTAGGCGAGAAAGGCTATCTCCCGGTGCAAGGCCTCGTGGGGATAGCCCATCAGGACTCCCCCACGGGGGGGCCTCCCGCGACCTCGAAGGCATGCTCGCACTTGGGGCAGGTCACATGCAGGGTGTCGTCGCCGGCGGCGTTCATCCGTTGATAGAGATCCTGCAGGTAGGCGAAATCCGCCGCGAACAGGCCCTCGATGACCATCGGGGTGATCATGCTCAGGGACCCCAGCCGGGTGACCACCCGCGCCAGCAGGATGACCGACAGATAGGCCTCGTTCTGCCGCACCCGGGGGTCCTTCATCGGCAGCAGTTCGTCGGCCGCCGTGGCCAGCCGCATGACCCCGTCGGTATGCAGGTTGCCCTCGCCGTCGACGTAGCCCTTGGGCAGGCGAAACTCGAACTCGGTCTTCAACATCTATCGCCCCTGACGCCCCGCCTGAAATCAGCTCGCCCGTGTGATGGTCTCGACCTCCAGCTCCAGCGTCTCGATCATCGCCTCGCTGGAGGAGGCTGAGAAATCGGTGGTGCTGTATTTGGTCGGCCAGGTGTTGGTCATGTTCCAGCGGACCTTGTCCTGCCCGGACTCGTCCACGAGGATCACCGAGACGCTCTTGCGCCCGCCCACGTCGGCGCCGAGCGACGAGACCGAGCTGAACCAGTTGTAGAGGTCCATGCTGTCGGTCACGCCGCGCTTCAGCGACAGGGTCCCGACACTGAGTTGGCCGGACAGCTTGCGGGTCGGCCCGTCGGTCCCTTCGCGGTAGGGGATCGACTCGATGCTCATGTCCGGCAGGGTGGCTTCCGAGAAGCCGGCGATCTGCAGGCCCTGGATCTCCAGTCGGAAACGGAAGCCCTTGTAGGGATCGTTACGGGTGCCGGCCGTGGCCATATGGGGTCGTCCTGGATGGCGTTGCGGTCAAGAGGTCAGCTGCTGCCCAGCGTCGCCTGCTGGATGCGGATGATCACGAACTCGGCCGGGAAGACCGGGCAGACCTTGATGTCCACATAAAGCTGGCCCTGAGCCTGCAGGTCGGGCGGGTTGTTGCCGGCGTCGCACTGCACGGCGAAGGCCTGGGCGGCGCTGGCCCCGAACAGGGCCCCGGCCTGCCACATGGTGGTCAGGAAGTCGCTGACGTCCCGGGTGACCGTGCCCCACAGCTTCTGGGTGTTGGGCTCGAACACCACCCACTGCAGCCCGCTGTAGAGCGACACCTCGATCTCGATCAGCAGCCGGCGCACCGAGATGTAGATCAGGCTGGGATCGGTCGACATCGTCCGGCCGCCGTAGGCGCAGATCCCGTAGTTGACGAACGGCCGGATGGCGTTGATGCCGTTGGGATTGAGGGTGTCCTGGTCGCTGTCGGTCAGAACCTGGGTGACGCCGGTGGCGATGTTCAGCACCCCGTAGGTGATTCCCGCCGCCACCTGCCAGGGGCCGATCGCCGTGTCGGTCGCCGCATAAGTCCCCGCCATCGCGCCGGAGGGCGGGATCGGCACGTTCATGTTCGAGGACGGATTGAGGAAGGTGATCCACGGGTAGTAGAGCGCCCCGTAGGACGAGTGCAGGGCGCTGCCCTCGGGCACCGAGCCATCCGGGCTGGCGGCCCCGGTCTTGAACGCCTCGATATCCTGCACCGACAGGCCGAAGGGCGGATCGGCGATATAGAACAGGTCCAGGTGCGGCCGATTTTCGCAGTAGGTCACCGACTGCTGCACGACCTCGCGCTGCAGGCCGAGGTCCGGGATCGACACCGACTCCGGCGCCACCAGCAGGCTGATGTCGTTGATGATGTCGAGGGCGGCCAGCGCCGTGGTCAACTGTAGTGGCGTCGAGGTCGGATCGCCGGTGCCGCCGCTAAGCGCCACCGGCTGCAGCTGGTTCTCCGGCCGTGTCGCCCCGGTGGTCGTCACAGCCACCCGGATGAAGATCGAGGTGGCGTTGATCTTGCTCTCGATGTTGCTGAGCGACGTCGCCGTCGCCTTCTGCATGTCGGCGGCGCTGTACCCGGGAAAGCTCTCGACCTGGTAGTAGCTTTCGCCGTTGATCGTCTGCACGGCCAGTTTGTTGGCCGAGGCGTAGAAGGCGACCAACTGGTCGTAGAAGCTTGGGTCCGTGCCGGCGTCCGGCATCTTGTACAGCACGTTGATGGCGAACACCGGCTTGACGCTGGTGTCGTTGGGATCCGTCGGGACCGGGTAGTTGGTCACCGTCACCGCCAGGCTGTCGCCCCAGCTGCCGGGACAGGCGGCGTTGATCTGCAGGGCGCCGTCCAGATATCCGGCCGGGCTCTCGGCGTTGGGCGGATTGGGCCCGGCCCGCACCACGTAACAGACCGCCCCGCCCTGCACGAAGAAGGAATAGACCGCGAAAGGCAGCTGCGCCCCCCACATCATCCCCCCGAACGTGGCGACGTACTGGTGCCAGCTCGTGATCAGGACGGCCTGATTGTAGGGGCCGGTCTCGGTGATGCCCACGAAGGCGGTGTTGCTGGTCGCCGCGGCCGTGATCAGCTGCGGTCCAGGCAACTCCTGGACGTAGACGCCGGGGTGCAGATAGGTCGCCATGTCGCCCTGACTTGATACAATGCCCGCGAGAACTGACCAGCAGTTCATCCTGAGCGTAGGCCTGTTGGCGGCCGCCCGTCAAACCCATTCGGAAACCCGGCCAGCGCCGTTGCCATAAGGCCTAGCGCCGATATAGCCCATCGCTCGATGAACGCTGAAATTGTAAACTCGACAATGCGACTCAATTCATTTGCAATTGCATTCTCGCTGATACAACCTTCGCGGGTCACACCGTTTTAGGGGCGGGCTGGCATCTGAAATCGTCAATCTGAAGGGAGAAGGCCCATGGCCGACCTCGGCTATCGCAGCATCGAAGTGAACATCGTCAACGACACCCGCGGCAACCTGACCATTCAGGGCCCGACGCTGGGCAGCGGCAACACCTGGATCCAGGGCGAGACCCCGGTTCAGGGCGCCGCCCTGGGCCAGTACCAGTCCGCCAAGTGGGGCGTCTCGACCAACGACGTCAACGGCACGGCCACCGCGTCCGTCCAGCTGACCGGCCTCGGCTCCTACCCGGTGTCGGTTTCGTTCACCAACGACATGAACGGCAACAGCAACTGCACCGTGGCCGGCAACGACCAGGTGAAGGGCACCGCCACGGCGGTCTCCACCGGCGAGCAGAACCACACCCTCTACAACGTGCAACTGATCCCCGGGCCGTAGCCCCAGGACCGCGCGGCGGCGGCTTGTGAGGGCCGCCGCCGACGCCTATCCTTCCAGACGTGGACCCCGACCTCGCGATCGCATCGATCACCCTGGCCATCCGCCAGCGGTTGCAGGCGGCCCTCAACCGGGTCGGCTCCCTGGGCGGCGAGGTGCGCACCGAGCGCCCCGACAAACTGACCGACACCGGCGCGCCGATCGTCAACCTCTATCTCTACCAACTCAACCTGAACCCGTTCATGCGCAACAACGACCTCGACCCGGTCATCGTGCGCACGCCCGACACATCGGGCGGCTACAAGATCCCCGCCACCAGCATCCAGACCTACCGGGTGCCGCTGAAGCTGCGCTACATGCTGTCCTTCTTCGGCGACGAGCGCACCCTGGTCCCGCAACGCCTGCTGGCCGTTTGCGTGGCGGCTCTCCACCGCCTGCCGCAGATCGACGCCCGAGCGATCGGCGCCGCCGCCGGACTGGTGCGCGGCTCCACGACCGCCGGTTCGCCGCCGCCCGAGCCGCTCCCCGATTTCGACGACGTCAACCTGAGCTTCGCCGACCTCACCCTGGACGACACCTACCGCCTGTGGTCGGCGTTCAAGGCCACCTACGCCCTGTCGGTCGGCTACCTGGCCGACACCGCCATCATCTACAGCGCGCCAGAACCGACAGAGGTCAGCCTTGTCGAGGAACTGGAGCTCACGGCTGCCGCCGTGCGACCCCTGCCGGACCTCTAGAACCCCAGCTTCGCCTTCTTCTTGGGCTGTGGGTTTTTCAGCTGCGATCCGGACTGAACCTGCTTCACCGCAGGTTTCTTCTTCTTCTTGGCAAGCTTGTTCGGCTGGCTCTTCTTGGCCACGGACGGAGAAAACATCGCTGACGCCGGCTTCTTGACGACCAGGCCCTGCGGAGGAAGCTGCAGTGGCGGCATCAGCAAGGGCGACTGGCCGAAGATCGGACCGCTCGTGGAGGATGTGCCGAAGCTGAAGCCGCCCTGGCCGAAGCCGCCCTGGCTGAAAACCGGTCCGCTCGTCGAGGGCAGCCCGCCAGAACTGAAGCCGCCGAGGCCCCCAAGGCCGCCCAGTCCGAGCCCGGTTGAGGGCTGCGGAGGGCCGCCGATTTGCGGCCCGCCGACGGAAACCGTCTGGGTCTGGGGGGCGACCGGCTGGACGACCGGTTTTGGCGGCCTGCGATGCACAGGCTGGACCGAGAAATAGGTGTGTTCGGCCGCCGCCTGGGTGCCAAGCTTCTTCTTCTTGTTCGGCTTGCTCACCGTCATGGTGTTCATCGACCACTTCAGCGCGCCGGTGTAGTCCGCTCCGCCCAACGGCAGCAGGGCGGCGACATTGTGTTCTCCGGCCAGAAAGGCGTCATGGATCCGGCCCTGCGGCTTGATGGTGGCCTGATAGGCGAAGACATGGTCCGGGCTGGCCGTCGTCGTCTTGGCCGACCAGGAGATCGGCACCCGCGGCGTGATATCGACGCTGTCAGGCACGATGGCGCTCGGTTGGTAAGGCGGATTGAGCGGGTCGACAGGGCTGTATTTTAGCAGCGCCTCGATCTCGCTGGTGTCGACGGCGTACTTGTTGGACGGATAGCCGAGCTTGACGCTCATCACATAGGCTGCCGCCGGCGGCTTTTTCACGCCCTGCGGCAAGGGTGTCTTGCGCGTCAGGCCCCCCGATCCAATCTTCTCAATCTCCCGATAGATCGGAGAATTGAGGTCGCGCACCTGCGGCGCGAAGTTCCATTGCTCGTAGCTCTTGGGGCCGAGGATCTGGTCGCTGATCAGGTGACCGCCCTCGAAATGCTGGCCCTTCGGCGGCGTCACGCCATTGAGTTCGGCCTCGAATTTGCCGAGGTTTCCATAGGCGGTCTGTGTAGCGTCGGAGCCGCGGGCGCCGGAGGGACGCTGGCCGTAGAGGTCGGCGACCGCGGTCTCGGACCGAAAGCAACTGTCCTTCAGCGCATTGACCATCTTGTTGTAGGGATCGCTCAGCGCCTTGACCCGCTTGGAAACGAAGTTGGCGTCCTTGTAGGGCAGGGCGTCCTGGATTTCCTTCCACGGCGTCTTGCTGGCGGACAGCGGAGTATGGGAGCTGGCGGCCCAGTCGTTCTCCTTCATCTGCAGGACGGGCGGACCGCCTTGAGACGGGCCGCCGTCCACCGGGATGGCGGAGGCCAGGATGGACTCTGCGCTGCGCCCGGCGGCGACTGCGTCGGCCACCCGGTCGGCGAAGCGTTCGCCGGCATCACCGGCAACCCCGACACCGTGGCGCAGCGAGGGGCGCGGCGCCAACAGATGCGCCGCTTCATGGGCGGCGGTGTGGAGGCTGGGCCGACCGGCGAAGGCGGCCTGGCCCCCCAGCACGAAGGCCGAGGCGCCGATCCTGTCCGCAGCCCGGGTCGCCGCCGATCCGGTGTAGGCCCGAAGCGCCTCCGGCGCGAAGCGGCCAAAGGCGCGGTTGATGCGGTCGCTATGCGGAAACCGGCCCGGCGACCCGGTCAGGCCGTGCCCCGCCGCCTGCCGCAGCTGCCGCGCCTCCGCCGCCGACCGCCCGCCGTCGCGGGAAGCCTCGCGCAGAGTTCGGGGGGACGAGCGGCTCACAGGCTGAAATCCATATCGCCGTTGGCGTCGGTGAATTCCTGCAGGACGATCAGCTTGGCCAGACTGTCCTGCTGTTGCGGCGACGCGGATTTCTTGACGGCCACCTTGGCGGTTGCCGACTTCTTCTTGCCGCGGCGCGTCTTGCCGACCCCTCTCCGTGACATCTTGAGGTAGTCCAGCTTGCTGAACTTCGTGCCTCTTTGCCGCTTCAGCTTGCCCTGGATCAGCTGGTTGAACGCGGTCCGCAGTGAGATCTGGGTCAGGTCGAGACTGGGATTTTCCCTCAGAATGGTCAGGATCAGACGATCGCGGTCGGCGGTCTTGGCGAACAGGATCTCGGACAGTGGCCGGCGTCGCACCAGCCTTGGCGCGACAAGCGCCTTGGTCTTGGGCAATGCGGTCGACTTGGCGTTCTGGAACAGTGATTGGCCGCGCGGGACGGACTGCACCGCGCTGAAGCTGTGCCGCGAAGCCTGGCCGGTCCCCACCGTGCCCGGCCGCTTCACGGAGCTGTTCTTGAGGGTGTCCATTCCCCAGTAGCTGGCATCCAGATACTTGCTGGTGTTGACCTCTTCCGCCAGCGCCAGCGCCTCGCTTCCCTTGAAGCCGGCATAGGCGCCGTCCTTCTTGTCCAGCGAGCTTTCATGCTGGAATACGAAATCCTTGTCGGTGACCTCGGCGACGGCTGTCCACCGCGAGGGCACGCGGGTGGTCAGGGTGATGGTCTTCGGCTTGTTCTTCTTCCCGATCTCGTTGTTGGCGATGTTGAGCCGCTTCTGGACCTGATCGGTCGGAACCTTGTGAGTCTTGGCCGGGTAGCCGACGTTTGCAGTCAGGGTCCAGGTGGGAGTCTTCTTGTACTTCTTGCCGATGAAGGCGAGGCCGCCAGCGGCGATCTCCTCGATCTTGCGGTAGATCGGCGAATTCAGCCTGCGGCGCTGCGGCGCGAAGTTCTGCTCGACATAGCTGTCGTCGCCCAGGATTTCATCCGCGATCAGATGACCGCCTTCGAACTGGTACTTGGGGACTTCCGCGGTGTCGGTGATGTACTCCTCGAAGCTCCCCAGGGCGCCAAAGGCCGTCTGCATCGGGTCACCGGTGCGGGGGCCGCCCTTGCGTCCCCCGTCCAGGGTCGCGGTGACCTCTTCAGCCCGGGCGCAGACGTTGCCCAGCTGCGTCACCATCGGGCCGAAGCGGGTCGGGTTCACCGCCGCGACCTTTGAGTCGATATCGCTGGTCAGCTGCAGCTGTTTGTCGATCTCCGCCCAAGGCGTCGCCTTGTTCTTGTAGCTGCTTGACGAGATGTGGTTGATCATCTGCAACATGGGCCCCGACGGCGCCGACGGCGACTGGCCGCGGAATGCCGAGGCCAGCAGCGGCTCGGCCGATCTGCCGGCCGTCACGACATCGGCGACCCTGTCCGCCATCCGCTCGTGGGCGTCGCTCAGATGGCCAACGCCGTGGGACAGCGTCGGCCCTCCGTAGGCGTGGTGGAGCATGTGGACCGCCTCATGGGCGGCCGTGTGCAGGCTGGGCCGCTCGGCGAAGGCGGCCCGGCCACTCAGCACGTAGCCGCCGGCGCTCAAGGCTCCGCTGGCCGCCTTGGCGGCCGGCCCCATGTGGGCAACCAGCCCGCCGGGGGCGTATGCCCCGAAGGCGGCCTGGATCCTTGCGCTGTATGGGTAGGGCCTTGCCGGGTCCGCAAGACCGCGACGGGCCACGGAATGCATCAGCTTGGCCTGATCGGCGGTCCGCCTCCTGCTCAGCGCGGCCTTGGCGACGGATACCGGCCTTTCGACGGTCTGCGGTGACGGGGTGCCTGTCATGGGCTGAAGTCCATGGCGTTGTCGCTGTTGTCGAAGCGCTGCAGCACGATCAGCCGGGCGGTGGCGTCGTTGAGCTGAGGCGTGCTGATCTTCGGAATGACCTTTGCGGCCACCTTCGACTTCGACTCGGATTTCTTTCGCCGCTTCTTGCCCACCTTGCCGACCTTCATGAAGTCCAGTTTCGAGAACCGGTGGCCCCAGCTCCGGCGCATGCTGCCGTCCCGCAGCACCTTGAACACACGGACGAGCGCGCTCTGGGTGGTTTTCAGCCCGGGATTCTTCAACATGATCTTGCGGGCGAGCTCGGTCATCTGCTTGGTGTTGGAGTTCAGAATGCGCGACGTTGGATAGGTCTTGGCCAGGATCGGCGCGGAGATCGGCGTTGGTTTGGGCAGCGCGACGACACTCGCGCCCTTCATCGCTGTCTGGCCGCGCGGGATCGACTGGACAGCCGTGAAGCTGTGCTTTGACGCCGCCCCGGTGCCCAGGGCGCCGGGCTTGGTCATGGAGGCATTGCTCATGCTGTCCATCGACCAGAAGTTCCTGTCGAGATAGGTCGCGGTCTTGGCTTCCTTCTTGTTGACCTCGGCCTCGCTGGTCAGGAATCCGGCGCTTGCGCCGTCGCTCGCATCCAGCGAGCTCTCGTGCTGGAAGACGAAGTCCTTGTCGGCGACTTCCGCCGTCGCGGTCCAGCGGGACGGGACGCGGGTCGTCAGGGTGATGTGCGTGGGCTTGGGGCTGGCTCCGATATCGGTATCCTGGATGCCCAACTGCTTCTGGATCGTCGCCGTCGGCACCTTGTGGGTCAGGGCCGGGTAGTGGACCTCTGCCTCCAGCGTCCAGTCTGGCGCAGACTTGGCGGTCGGAACGGCGGGAACCACGCCAAAGGCGGCGATCTCCTCGATCTTGCGGTAGATCGGCGAATTGATATGGCCTCGCTGCGGCGCGAAATTGGCCTGGACGTAGCTGGCGGCGCCAAGGATCTCGTCAGAGACCAGGTGACCACCCTCGAACTCGTATTTTCCGACCTCCGGCGTGTCGGTCAGAAGCTTGCCGTCGGCCTTCA
>SDZP01000100.1 GCA_004144935.1 Caulobacteraceae bacterium
CGCTGAACCTGGTCGGCGTGGCCGGCTGAACCATCCCGCGACGCGGCGCGGCAGCAGGATCAGCACACTGGCGACGAGACCGATCACCGCCCCCCAGCCGGTGTGCGACCACAGCTCGAAGGCGACGAACAGCACGGTGAAGCCGGCCACGCCGACCAGGTTCAGCGGCGCCCAGTTGAACAGGGCTGTGACGATCACCGACACCACGAGCACGGCCAACGCCCAGCCGAAGACCCGGGTCACCTGCCAGATCCGGTGGCGCTGGGCCTGGGCCGTCGGCCAGTAGGCGCGGGCGTCCTCAACCCGATGCCGCCAGTAGGTGCGCAGGTACTTGCGGGCCGGCCAGACGCCCGGCGCGTCGTTCGTGTCCACCCGCTTGCGGGCCAGCTCGACGCGGAAGGCGATGACGAACAGGCAGGCCAGCTCAAGCACATCGCCCCAGTCGAACTGGGACAGCAGCGCCCACGGGAACACCGCCGGCGGTTGCCTGGGCAGGTCGGCGCCGAAGGTCAGCAGGTTGTCGGCGGCCATGGCATGATAGTGGACGCCGGCCTGGCGCGCATTGAGCGTCGTGGCGATCCAGTCGTTGGTCAGCGCCTGCGCCGCCCCGATGGCCACCGCCCGCCCCTGCAGTCGGTCGCGAACGGCTTCAAGGTCCTCGTCGCCGATGTCGAAGAAGACGTCGACATCGATGGTCAGGTGATAGGGGCAGGGTACGGCGACCGCTTCGGCCCCCGCGCCGAGCCCGGCGGTCAGCTGCGACCAGCCGACCCGCGCCGCGCGCAGGGGGTTGCGGCGTTCGTCGCCGCAGGCCTTGTTGACGGGAACCTTCGGATAGACCAGCCCCCGGACCGCATCCGTGGCCGGGTCGGCGACCGAGCCCCAGACCGGTCCCACCGGGTCCGTGATCTCGAATCTGGACGGCTGGTCGAAGACCGCCGGGGAGTCGAGCGGGACGCGGTCCGGGAACAGTCCGCAGAGTTTCATCTCCGCTGGCGGCTCGGTTCTCTCCGCCCTGGCCCTGTCGCGAAGCCTCTGATCGCGAAGGCAGATGGCGTAGGTCATGGCCAGGGCAGGAGACAGGTCGTAACCGGCGCCCGCGTGGGTCTTCCAGTACCCCAGCGGCGTCCAAGGCGGCGCGCTGTCGAGGCCCGGCGGCGGGGCTTCGCCCTCAGCGAGCCTGTCGATGACCCGTTTGCGGACACTGTCCGGCGCGAGGACGTTGATCTCGTCGCAGCGGGCCGGATCAGCCCCGTTATCCCCCAGGGCCTCCACGTACCGCGCCCTGGTCTGCAGCGGATCGAAGCGGCTCGGCAGGTCCGGCCAGCCCAGCGGGGTGATGACCGCCGCCTGGGCCAGTTCGACATTGGCCAGCACGCCGACCCGGCTTTCGCCGGTCAGGCAGGCATTGGGCGGGTAGTTCTTGCCGAGGATCACCGGCACGCCGCCGTTGGCGACGATGCAGTTCATCTTGGCCAGGGGGGACGACTGGCAGTTGGGGTTGGTCTTCCAGGCCTCGTACCGGCTGACGTGCCTGATCACGTCGATGAAGGCCTGTTCCTCGTCCGCCTGCGCCTGGCTGATGAAGGCATAGTCGAAGAAGATCGCGGCCGGCCGGGCCAGGTCCTCCCGCTCACCGCCGGCCAGCCAGCCCAGCAGCCTGGTGTAGAACGAGCGCGGCGGCGGCCAGGGGACATGATTGCGGTTGAGGGCGAAATCGGTGACCTCGACGACGGCGATCCGCTCCCGCGCCGCGTGATCCTTGCCGCCGTAGTAGGGCGCGGTCATGCGGGCGATGACGTCGGCGCTGTGCCGGTCGGCCGCCTCGTCGAGGCCCATCGGGTCGGCAAGCGCGAGCAGCGCGGCGATCAAGGTCGCCAACGCCGCCCGCACCAGACACTCCCTGAATTCCGTCCTGCTCACGCCAGCCCCCGCGCGCTTCACAATGAACGTCGGTTGCCGATTTTTCAACCGGGGCGCGACCAGCCTTCAGCGCCTTGCTGCTTGCATCGACTGGCCGTCAGAAATCCTGCGTTTCCCCGCGCGGTCTCGCCCGCTATCAGGGAGCCGACATCCGGAGCCTTCGATGACCGACCTCGCCGCCCTCTTCGCCCCGCTGACCTTCGCCCACGGCCCGGCGATGAAGAACCGGCTGATGCTGGCCCCGCTGACCAACACCCAGAGTCACGCCGACGGCACGCTGTCGGACGAGGAGTTTACCTGGCTGGTCAAGCGGGCCGAGGGCGGCTTCGGTCTGACCATGACTTGCGCGGCCCATGTGCAGCGCATCGGCCAGGGCTTTCCCGGCCAGCTGGGCATCTGGTCGGACGACCACCTGCCGGGCCTCACCCGCTTGGCCGCCGCCATCAAGGCCAACGACAGCGTCGCCGCCGTCCAGCTGCACCACGCCGGCATGCGCTCGCCGGCCGACTTGATCGGCGAGGCGCCGGTCTGTCCTTCCGACAACGATGAGTTCAAGGCCCGGTCCCTGACCGGTGAGGAGGTGCTGCAGCTGAAGGCCGACTTCGTGGCCGCCGCCGTCCGCGCCGAGAAGGCCGGCTTCGACGGGGTCGAGTTCCACGGGGCCCACGGCTACATCCTCTGCCAGTTCCTCAGCGCCGAGATCAATCAGCGGGAAGACCAGTGGGGCGGCTCGCTCGACAATCGCGTCCGCCTGATCCACGAGATTCTCATCGAGGCACGCGCCGCATGCCGCCCGGACTTCCAGATCGGCCTGCGCCTGTCGCCCGAGCGGTTCGGCCTGAAGCTGGCGGAGATCCGCCGGGTGGCCGGCATGCTGATGACCAGCGGCCTGATCGACTACCTCGACATGAGCCTGTGGGACGTCGGCAAGACGCCGATCGAGGAAGAGTTCGCCGACAAGACCTTGATCGACTGGTTCGCCGAGCTGCCGCGCGGCGACTGCCGGCTCGGCGTGGCCGGCAAGATCATGGAGCCGGCCTACGCCGCCTCGCTGCTGGAGAAGGTCGACTTCGTCCTGCTCGGCCGCGCCGCCATCCTGCATCATGACTGGCCGCTGCGCGCCGCCGCCGATGATGGTTTCAAGCCGGTCAGCCTGCCGGTCACCCGCGCCTACCTGGCCAGTGAGGGACTCAGCCCGGTGTTCCAGGACTATATGGCGGCCTGGAAGGGCTTCGTGGCCGAAGAAGCCGCGTAACCCTGGGTCAGACTTGCCCCCTCCATTTCTTTTGACTACGCACGGCTCATGACCACGCCCTTCACCACCCTGCTGGCCCAGCTGGCCGACCGGCCCGATGGCTCCAGCCTGACGGTCACCGACGACTGGACCCAGGGCCGCACCCTGTTCGGCGGCATCAGCGCCGCCTTCTGCGTGGCGGCCGGCGAACGGACCGCGGCGGAAGACCGCGAGGGCGGCGCCCCGCCCCTGCGCTCGGCCCAGTTCGCCTTCGTCGGCCCGGCCTCGGGCCCGCTGAAGGTCTCCACCGAGGTTCTGCGCCGGGGCAAGTCGACGGTGTTCGTCCAGGCCGACGTGCATGGCGAGGCGGGCCTGGCCACCCGCGGCCTGCTGACCTTCGGGGCCGGCCGCGCCAGCGCCATCGACGACGAGGACTATCCGGCCCCGCCGACCCTCAATCCGGACGACTGCCCGCCGCTGCACGGCAAGGCCGGCCAGGGTCCGGGCTTCGTGGCCAACTTCGATATCCGGCCGGCCAATGGCCAGGCCATCTTCAGCCGCGAGGCCCGCGAAACCGACAACCGCCCCGACCTGCTGCTGTGGGCCCGTCACCGCGACCCGGACGCCGGCATGGGCGCCGCCGCCCTGATCGCCCTGGCCGACACCCCGCCGCCGGCCGCCATCCGGCTGATGAAGGCCTCGGCCCCGATCAGCACCATGACCTGGATGGTTGACATCCTCAGCCCCCCGCCCCTGGCCGACGACCGCGGCTGGCGGCTGCTGCAAAGCACGGCCCAGATCACCAGGGACGGCTATTCGAGCCAGTCCATGACCCTGTGGGACGAGGCGGGACGGCCCCTGGTCATCGGCAGGCAGAATATCGCCGTCTTTGCCTGACTGAACTTTTTCGGAGTCTTCGACGTTTTTCGGTCAAGGCGCGGCGACTTCTGTCGCTTAGCCGACAACGGTCTCCGCCTGTGACCCATATTGTGGATGGCAGGGACGCATGAACGATGCTCGACCGGCTATGCCCGTCGACAGGAGAACGACGACGGAATGCCTGTGGACGTTCTCACGCGACTGCGTACCGAAACCCGATCCTCGCACCAAGCCCTCGAAGCCGACCTCGACATCTTCAGCCACCTTGCCAGCGATGCGGGGCGTCGGCGGCTCGTCGGCCTTTTCCATGGCCTGCACGCGGGCGCCGAAGCGGCGCTCGGGCCCTGGCTGTCGGCGTTGCCGGACCTCGACTATGACGCCCGTCGCCGCCAGCCGCTGCTCGACCGGGACCTGGCCTGGTTCGGCGACCGGGCTCCCGCAGCCTGTCCGATGCCCGATCCGGCCAGCGAGGGCGAGGCCCTAGGCCTGCTCTATGTCCTGGAGGGCTCGACTCTCGGCGGCCAGGTGATCCGCAAGCGCCTGCTGGCAGACGGCCGGACCCTGGACGGCGTCTCTTTCCTGGATCCCTACGGCGACCAGACCGGACCACGCTGGAAGGGCTTTCTGGCAGTGCTGGGCCGGGCCTGCCCGCCCGATCGTCCGGCTGCGGGCCAGGCGGCCGTGCGCGGCGCCGTCCGGGGATTCGCCGCCGCCAGAGAGTGGCTCTGCGCCCCTGTCCGCCAGGAGGCCTGCGCGTGAGCGGCCTGCCCCCCGCCCCCGTCTTCGATCCGGCCGCGCCCGACCTCACCGACTGCGACCGCGAACCGATCCATATCCCCGGCTCCATCCAGCCGCACGGCGTGATGCTGGTCGTCGAACGCAACAGCCTCAGTGTCGCCTACGGCGCCGGCGAGGTCGAACAGGTGCTGGGCAGCGCCGACTGGCCGGGCGCCAGCCTGGGGGCCTTGCTGGGCGACGCCCTGGCCGGCCGGATCGCCCGTCTGGCCGACTCCACCGCCACCGGCGCCTATATCGCCCCCTGGACCGCCCCCGACGGCCGCCACTGGGACGTCGCGGCCCATCCCAGCGCCGACTTCCTGCTGGTCGAACTGGAGCCCTGCGCGCCCGAGGCGCCGCCGGCCGCCGTGGTGCTGGGCTCGCTGGAGGCCGCCGGCCGCGCCTTCGAACGGGCCGGCAACCTGCGGGGCCTGTGCGAACGGGCCGCCGAGGAGTTCGCCCGCATCACCGGCTACGACCGGGTGATGATCTACCGCTTCCTCGACGACGAGGCCGGCGTAGTCGTCGCCGAGCACGTGGCCGAGGGCATGGACGGCTTCCTGCACCACCACTTCCCCGCCGCCGACATCCCCAGACAGGCCCGCGCCCTCTATGTGCGCAACCTGGTGCGGGTGATCCCGGACGTCACCTACCGGCCCGCGCCGCTGCGTCCCGCCTGGGCGGAGGCCGCTCCGCTCGACATGAGCGATAGCGCCCTGCGGAGCGTCTCGCCGATCCACATGCAGTACCTGCGCAACATGGGCGTGGGGGCCAGCGCCTCGATCTCCATCGTCAAGGACGGGCTGCTGTGGGGCCTGGTCGCCTGCCACCATTCGGGCCCGCGCCAGCTGAGCTACGACGTCCGCTCGGCCTGCCGGGCCCTGGCCGGCGGCCTGGCCCGGCAGATCAAGGCCAAGGAAGAGGCCGAGATCTACCGCGAACGCATCCGCCTGCGCGGCTTCGAGGACGAGATCCTGCGTGGCGTCTCGCCCGACATCTCGCTGGACGACACCCTGGCCGAGGCCGCCCCCCGCCTGCGCCGGATGATGGACGCCGACGGCGCCGCCATCTTCCGCGGCGGCCGCCTGATCCTCGACGGCGAGTGCCCCTCGGAGAGCGCCGTACGCGAGATGGTCGGCTGGCTGACCGACCAGGCCGTGGTCGAGGTCTTCCAGACCGACCGCTGGGGCGAGATCGACGCCCGCGCCGAGCCGTTCCGCAGCCTGGCCAGCGGCGTCATGGCCCTGACCCTGTCGGCCGACGAGCCCTTCGTGCTGATCTGGTTCCGGGCCGAGCACCTGCAGGTCGTGAACTGGGCCGGCAATCCGCACAAGACGGCCACCGGCGAGGCCGGCGCCCTCACCCCCCGGGCCAGCTTCGCCGCCTGGGCGGAGACCGTCCTCGGCCGCGCCCGGCCATGGACGCCGGCCCAGATCGAGACCGCGGGACGGCTGCGCACGGCCCTGCTGGAGATCCGCCACAACCGCCGCCTGCGCGACCTCAACGGTCGTCTGAGCGAGACCCTGGCCGACCGCGAGGCGCTGCTGGCGCAGAAGGATTTCCTCATCCGCGAGGTCAACCACCGCATCCAGAACAGCCTGCAGCTGGTCTCCAGCTTCCTCGGCCTGCAGGGCCGCGCCAGCCAGAGCGCCGAGGTCAAGGCCAGCCTGGAGGAGGCCCAGCGCCGCCTGCAGGCCGTCGCCCTCGTCCACCGCCGCCTCTACCGCGCCGACCAGGTCGAAACTATCGACCTGGCCCGCTACGTGGAGGAGCTGATCGGCGACATGGAGTCCAGCATGGGCGCCGAATGGGACGGCGAGATCACCACCAGCCTGGCCCCCATCACGGTGGCGACGGACCGGGCGGTGACCATCGGCCTGGTCCTGACCGAGCTGGTCATCAACGCCAACAAATACGCCTACGGCGGCCGGCCGGGGCCCATCGACATCGTGCTGGAGCAGCATCAGGGGAGCTTCCGCCTGATCGTCGCCGATCGCGGCAAGGGCAAGGCCGGCGGACCGAACCCCGCCGGCGCCGGCTTCGGGGCCCGGATGATGGTCGCCATGGTCAGCCAGCTGCAGGGCCGGCTGGAGCACAGCGACAACCTGCCGGGCCTGCGCAGCATCCTGACCGCGCCGCTGACCCCGGTGGTCTAGGTCCGCCGCAGGTAGAGCTCCGCCGCCACCAGGTTGGGGACCCAGCACAGCCAGGCGATGGCGGCGTAGGTCAGGGCCGGGTCGGCCGGGACCAGCGGGATGGAGACCATGTAGAGCCGCAGGGTCACAGCCGCCAGGGTCAGGGCCCAGGAGCGGATCATCCAGCGGCGATGGGCGACGAGGTCGCGGACCAGGGCCGTGCGCCAGCCGAGCGTCGTGGTCGCCAGCCACAGCACCGCCAGGATCCCGAAGCCGACCGCCGCCACGGGTCCGGCCGTCGAACCGAACGACAGCATCAGCCCGCCGGCCCCGCCGACCAGGCAGGCGACCGCATAGACCCGTCCCGTCCAGCGGTGCGCGGCAGGCAGCCGTCGCCGCAGGGGCCCGATGAACTGCACAGACCCGATCAGCAGCGCCGTCGCCGCCCCCGCAACATGGACGACCAGCCAGGGCTTCGAATAGCCGTTGGCCAGCACGTTCGGGGCCAGCGGCCCGACGCCCGCCAGGTAGCGGTAGGAAAACCCCGCCACCAGCAGGCTGAGCAGGCCGGCCAGCCCCCACCACAGCCGTCCCGGCCAGCGCATCGTCGTCATCGCCCGTGTCGTCATCGCGTCCTCCATCGCCTCGGCGTTGGCCTCTCCTTGCGGGCTGGCGGGCCGCCCGCTACGCCTCGTTTCGCGAATGGCGCCAGGACTGCGCGAGAGGGGCGATGGCCGGAGCGGGAGCAATCTGGAGCAGGGCGCCGACCCGGCGGATCGCGCTCGAGCTTGGCCTGCTGGTCGCCGCCGGGCTGACTGTCGGCGCGCTCAGCCCCTGGGGCTCGGACGCCTATCCTCTGGTGCTCAAGCACGCCTACTGGCTGACCACCGTGCTCGGCGGCGGTGTCATCGGCATCGCCCTGGACGAAACAGTCGGCCGGCGGATCGCCCCGCCCTGGCGCCGCGTGCTGGCCGTCAGCCTGCTGATGACGCCGCTGACGGCGCTCTATGTGCTCGGCGCCATCCGGGTCGTGCTCGGCCACTGGGACGGCTGGTCGAGCCTCGGCCACCTGATCCCGCAGGTATTCCCCATCGCCCTGCCGATCATGGCCGTTCGCGCCCTCGTCTGGCGTCCCGTGCGGGTGGAGACCCGGACGGTCATCGAACCGCCGCTGCCGCAGGCCGAAGCCGCCTTCCGCCGCCGCCTGTCGGCCCGGCGCCGCGCCGCCCGCCTGATCGCCATCGAGGCCCACGACCACTACCTGCGGGTCCACACCGACGCCGGGGCCGAGCTGGTCACCCTGCGCTTCGCCGACGCGCTCGCCGAGCTGGACAAGGCACACGGCTACCGCGTCCATCGCTCCTGGTGGGTGGCGGCCGACGCCATCGAGGCCGTGCGCTGGCGCAAGGGCGCCGGCGAGGCGACCCTGGCCGGCGGGCTGGTCGCGCCCGTCAGCCGCTCGATGGCGCCCGCCCTGCGCGCGGCGGGCTGGCGCTAGCGGCGGCGGCGGATAGACTGCCGCCTCCACCCGGGAGACTTGCGATGCTCCGCCGCTATGTCGCCGTCCTGGCGGCGCTTGTCCTCGCCGGCCTGCCCGGCGCCATCGCCCAGGCCGCCACGCAGCCTGCCAATCGGGCCGCCGACCGGGACCTCGGCGAACGGCTGATCGAAGGCCTGGCGACGGACCGGTTCCTTTGGGTGCGCAATTCGGCCGGCGGCGTGGTGCGGTTTGACCTGGCCAGCGGCGCTCGCCTGAAATCGAGCCGGACGCTGGTTGACATCGCCCTGTGGCGGGGCCGGCCGGTCGGGCTCAGCGCCGAGGACGGCAAGGGGCGGTATGTCCTCATCGACCTGGACAGCGGACAGCCGCTGGCGCCCGCCCTGACCCTCGATCTCGGTCCGGGTCGCCAGACCGTCACCCTGGTCGCCGGCGAGGGCCTGGCCGTGCTGACCCAGGACCGGCTGTGGGTGCTCGACAAGGGCTGGATCAGCCGCAGGCTCAGCGAACCGCTGGGCCATGGCCGCATCGTCACCGCCTGGCATCCGCGCCAGGGCATCCTCGTCGGCCGAAACCAGGGTGAATGGTGCGGCAGCCTGCGCTGGATCGACCCGGCCACCGGCCAGCTGGCCACGGTCAGGCGGCAGGCGGACCAGCGCGAGCCCGGCTGCGAGGCGGTCACCGCCCTGGCGCCGGACCGTGAGCAGCCCGACTGCCTGCTGGCCGCGGTCGGCCTCTCCCACTTCATGGCCGACGGCGGCGTGCTGCGGGTCTGCGGAAACCGGTCCAGCGTGATCTTCCGCCGCGCCGTGCCGGTCCCCACCGCAGCCGGGGCCGGCGACGACGAGCAGGCCGCGCCGCTCTTCGACGACTTCTGGCCGATCTTCGACCTGACGGCTTCGGGCGACGGCTGGGCGGCGATCAGTCAGGGTCGGCTGTTCCGCGCC
The DNA here is from genome assembly GCA_004144935.1 of Caulobacteraceae bacterium. Lineage (GTDB taxonomy): Bacteria > Pseudomonadota > Alphaproteobacteria > Caulobacterales > Caulobacteraceae > Caulobacter. The sequence continues at coordinate 9,394 of SDZP01000100.1, forward strand.
TCGAAGGGGGTGGTGACCGACGAGGCCTTGCCGCCCTTGACCGACTGGCACGGCCTGCCGGCCGCCTTCGTCGGTGAGGACCTGATCATGCTGAAGACCGACGCCAATGCCGCCTTCTCGCTGAGCGGCGACACGCCCCTGCTGGTCGCCAGGCCCTAGGCCCCGCCGGGACCCTGGCGGGTCCATGAGCTTCAATCCTTATGCCGCCCTTATGCCCGGGCCCCGGCTTCCGGCTCGAACCCTGACGCGCCTCGCCCCATCTTCCGGCTCCCAATCAGGAGCCGCCCATGGCCGATATCCTTTTCCTCGCCCTGGGGCTGGGAGCGTTCGCGCTCTTCGGCCTCTACGCCGCGTTGCTGCGGAAGGTCTGACGCCATGTGGCTCAACCTTCTCTACGGCGGCGCCGCCATCGGCCTCGCTATCTACATGGTCGCCGCGCTCATCCGCCCCGACCGCTTCTAGAACCCTCGAAACAACAAGGAGACCTCGCATGGACTGGCGGGGCTGGGCCGAGATCGTCTTCACGATCGGCCTCACTTTGGCGTTGAGCTGGCCGCTCGGCGCCTATCTCAAACGCGTGTGGACCGGCGAGCCGACATGGCTCGATCCGGTCCTGAAGCCCGTTCAACGCGGGACCCTCAGCCTGCTCGGCGTCAAGCCGGGGACGAGCCAGGGCTGGCTGGCCTACGCCGTCTCGGTGCTGGCCTTCAGCGCCGTCGGTTTCGCCTTCCTCTATGGCATCCTGCGCCTGCAGGGCCTGTTGCCGTTCAATCCGCAGGGCTTTGCCGGCCTGTCGCCGCACCTGGCCTTCAACACCGCCGTCAGCTTCGTCACCAACACCAACTGGCAGTCCTACGCGCCGGAAGCCACCGTCTCGACCTTCAGCCAGATGGCCGGGCTGACGGTGCAGAACTTCGTCTCCGCCGCCGCCGGCCTTTCGATCGCCGCCGCCGTGGCCCGCGCCTTCGCCGCCGACCGGGCCGAGGGGCTGGGGAATTTCTGGGTCGATCTCGTGCGGATCGTCCTCTACCT
>SDZP01000101.1 GCA_004144935.1 Caulobacteraceae bacterium
GTGACGGACAAGCCGATCAAGTACGTGGTGCTGTCCCATTACCATGCCGTGCGGGTGCTCGGCGCCTCGGCCTACAACGCACAAGGCATCATCGCCTCGAACGCCACCTATGACCTGATTGTGGAGCGCGGCGAACAAGACAAAGCCTCCGAGATCGGGCGATTTCCTCGCCTGTTCCGGGGCGAGAACTTCGGCCGCCGTCTCGCCCGCCTGAGCCCAGATCCTTCTTGAGGGGCCCCGCATGACCCATCCGTTGCTCCAGAACTACAGCCGCTTCCGCTTCGACCGCGACGGCCGCATCCTAACCGTCACCATCACCGGCAATGCGGTGAACGCCGTCGACGCGCCTATGCACGACGAATTGGCCCGCCTGTTCATCGAGCTGCAGGCCGACGAGGACAGCGACCTGATCATCCTCACCGGCCAGGGCCGCGCCTTCTGCGCCGGCGGCGATTTCGACTGGTTCGACGAACAGATCGCCCGCCCCGCCGCCTTCCGCGCCATCGCCCATGACGCCAAGCGCATCGTCAGCACCCTGCTGGACCTGGAAAAGCCGATCATCTGCCGGCTGAACGGCGCGGCGGCCGGCCTCGGCGCCACTATCGCCCTGCTCTGCGACGTCATCGTCGCCGACGAGACGGCGAAGATCGGCGACCCCCACGTCAAGGTCGGCCTCGTCGCCGGCGACGGCGGGGCGGTGATCTGGCCGCAGCTGATCGGCTTCGCCCGCGCCAAGGAATTGCTGATGACCGGCGACCTGATCCGCGCCGACGAGGCCGCCCGCATGGGCCTGATCAACTACGCCCTGCCGGCCGACCAGCTCGACGCCAAGGTCGCCGAGATCGCCGGCAAAATCCTCGGCAACCCCCGCTGGGCCGTGCGCTGGACCAAGACCGTGGCCAACATCGCGCTCAAGCAGCTGGCGGTCAGCACCAGCGACGCCGCCGTCGCCTACGAGATGCTCTCCAACATGACCGCCGACCGCGCCGAGGCCGTGAACGCCTTCCGCGAACGGCGGACGCCGAAGCTGACGGGGGAATGATGGTTCATCACCGATCCTTCTCCCGCTTGTCGGGAGAAGGTGGCCCGCGAAGCGGGTCGGATGAGGGCGGCACAGCTCTCGAACGATTATCCTTCCGGCAGCCACACTTTGACGGGCCGGCGCTGCCCTCATCCGTCGGCTTCGCCGCCACCTTCTCCCGAAAAGCGGGAGAAGGATCGTGACCGAACCCTCCCACGTCACCGAACTCCGCCGCCAGCTCGCCCGCTTCGTCGCCGAGAAGGCCCCGCGCGAGAAACGCCGCGAATGGGACCGCGCCCATAGCTTTCCCCGCGACCTCTACGCGGAGTTGGCCGCCATGGGCCTCTGCGGCCTGACGGTGCCCGAGGAATACGGCGGCACGGGCCCCGACATCCTGGCCGCCGTCGCCGCCATCGAGGAGCTCTGCCGGGCGGGATCCTTCCTCGCCGGCCCTTTCATCCAGTGCGCCTTCTACGGCGGCATGAACATCCTCGAGAACGGCTCGCCCGAGCAGAAGGCGGAGCTCCTGCCGCGGCTGGCCAGGGGCGAGCTCTTCTTCGCCTACGGCCTCTCCGAACCGGATGTCGGCGGCGACCTCTCGGCCGTCACCACCCGGGCCCGCCGCGACGGCGACGAGATCGTCATCGACGGCGCCAAGCGCTGGTGCACCGGGGCCGACTTCTCCGACTACATCTACTGCCTGGTCCGCTCCGACCCCGAGGCCCCGGCCCGCCAGGGGCTGAGCTTCGTGCTGATCCCCACCGATGCGGCGGGCGTCACTATCACCCCCATCGACCATGTGAACCTGCGCTACACCCTCTCCAGCGACGTCCATTTCGACAATGTCCGCCTGCCGCCCGGCGCCATCGTCGGCGGCGAGGCGAAGTGGAACCACGGCTGGGGCATGCTGGCCGGCCGGGCCCTCGACATCGAGAAGCTGGAGATCAGCGCCTGCGCCTTCGGCCTCGCCCAGGCGGCGCTGGAGGAGGCTTGGGACTACGCCCAGACCCGCGAACAGTTCGGCAAGCCGATCAGCGGCCACCAGGCGGTGCGCCATGCCCTGGTCGACGCCAGGACCAAACTCGAGGCCTGCCGGCTGATGCTTTACCATGCCGCGAACCTGGCCAACGACGGCCGGCCCTGCGCCGCCGAGACCAGCATGGCCAAGCTGTTCATCGGCGAGACCGGCGTCGAGATCGCGCTCGCCTGCCAGCGGGTCATGGGCGCCTATGCCCTCAGCGCCGACTACGACATCGAGCGCAACGTTCGCGACCTGCTCAGCATCCCCATCGTTGGCGGCTCGTCGAACATGCAGCGCAACAACCTGGCGGCGCTGTGGCGGTTGAAGGGATGAGCGGTCCTTCAGTGACGGCAGTGGATGACAGGCGTGGTTCGCTGCCTCCCCCCACCACCGTATGTCCTCGCGAATGCGGGGACCCATACAGCAGAGGACAGGGCCTCGGCGCCGGTGGTGTCGCAACCGGCGCATGGATGCCCGCATACGCGAGCATGATCGGTGAGATGGGGGCAGAGCGGAGCCAGACATGAACCCGATCGAAACCGCCAGATCCTTCCAGTCCGAACTCCGCGCCCGCGCGCCGGAGATCGAGCAAGCCCGCCGCCTGCCCGCCGACATCGCCCGCAAGCTGGCCCAGGCGGGCCTCTTTCGGATGCTGATCCCGGCCGCCCTCGGCGGCCAGCAATCCGACCCCGCCACCGTCGCCGGCGCCATCGAGGCCCTCGCCGAGGCCGACGCCTCCGCCGGCTGGTGCCTGATGATCGGCGCCACCACCGCCATGCTCAGCGCCCGACTGCCGCCGGACCTGGCGGCGCAGATGGTCGCCGATCCGGAGGTCATCTGCGGCGGCGTCTTCGCCCCCATGGGCCGGGCCGTCGACGCCGGCGATCACTGGCGGGTCACCGGCCGCTGGAAATGGGGCAGCGGCTCGCAGAACTGCGCCTGGCTGGCCGGCGGCGCCGTCCTGATGGGGGAGGGCGGTCCGCTGACCGACGCCGCCGGCCAGCCGCTGCACCGGATGATGATCTTCCCGGCCGGCGACGCCGAGCTGATCGATACCTGGCGCACCTCCGGCCTCTGCGGCACAGGCAGCCTCGACATCGCGGTCAAGGACATTCTCGTCCCCAAGGCTCGCTCGGTGGCCCTGCAGTCCGACCCTCCGGTCGCCGAGGGCGCCGTCTACCGCTTTCCGCCGTTCGGCCTGCTGGCGATGGGCATCGCCGCCGTGGCGCTGGGCAACGCCCGTGGCGCGCTGGCCGACTTCCCCGCCATCGCCGCGACCAGCGCCAGCCAGGGCTCGCAGCGCGCCCTGGCCGAACGCAACGTCGTGCAGGCCGAGTTCGCCCAGGTCAGCGGCGAGGTCGAGGCCGCCCGGGCCCGCTTCTACCAGACCATCGACATCCTCTGGCGCGCCGTCCAGGCGGACGGGACCACCGCCATCGCCGACCGCGCCCAGCTGCGCCTGGCCTGCGCCCATGCGGCCAAAACCAGCGCCGACGCCGCCCGCCGGATCTACGATCTGGGCGGCGGGTCGGCGGTCTTCCTGGACAGCCCGCTGCAGCGCCGGTTCCGCGACGCCCATGTCATCACCCACCACATCATGGTCGCCCCGTCCGTCTTCGAACTGGCCGGCCGGGTGTTGCTTGGCCTGCCGACCCGCGACGACATGCTGTGAAAGCCGCCGCCCATTTCGGGGCGGCGGCAACCGCTTTCGACCAACGGCGTTTGTTAGCCATCGGACCCCGGGACGGGGGGATCCGCAGGGGGCGGCCGTCGGCCGCCTGGGAACCACCGCTCGGAGCTATAATCATGAAGTTCAACCGACCCATCACAGTCGCGCTGGCCAGCGTGCTGGTCATGAGCACGGCCATCCCGGCCGCCGCCCTGGCCCAGTCCCGGCGCTATCAGCCCGCGCCCGCGCCCGCCCCGGCCCAGACGTACGAACAGTGGCAGGACCAGCAGGAAGACTATCGCCGCGAGCAGCAGGAATATGAGCAGGCCCGCCGCGAATGGCAGCAGCGCGAGAGCGCCTACCAGGCGCGCCAGGCGACCTATCAGCAACGTCGCGAGGACTATGAGCGCCGCCGCTCCCAGTGGGAACGCGACCGGGCCGAGTACGACCGCCGCAACGGTTACGGCGCCTACAGCCGCCGCTACGGCGAATGGCGCTACGATCCCGACAACCGCTACACCGACACCCGCGGCGGCGGTTACGACGACCGCGGCGGCCGCGACTACTACGCCGACTGGCGTGACGAGCGCTGCGAACGCCGCGAAGACCGCAGCAAGGTCGTCGGCGGCCTGATCGGCGCCCTGGCCGGCGCCGCCATCGGCAACAATGTCGCCGCCACCAACAGCCAGACCGAAGGCACCGTGCTCGGCGCCCTGGTCGGCGGCGCCATCGGCGCCAACATCGGCGACAAGGTCGCCGACTGCGACGACGACGGCTACTACTACACCTACGCCCAGACCTACGATTATCGCGAGCCGCGCAACTATCGTGGCAACAGCGGCCGCTACGACCGTAACTGGTACATCAACAACCGCTGCCGCCTGGCCGTCGCCCCGACGGAATACGGCGGCCGCAGCGACTACCGCTACGTCCGGGTCTGCCCGGACCGCCGCGGTCGCTACCGCATCACCGGCTAAGCGCCGGCTGACTGTCTAGAGGGAAGGGCCGTCCGCTTGGGCGGCCCTTTTCTGTTGTGCACGACCCCCGAAAGGCCCGCCCGCCGGGGGAGCCGCTTGCCGCGCCAGTCTCGCGACGCTCGCTTTTCAGTAGGCCTGGCGCCCCACGGTATAAGGGGCGCCGCGTCGATTGCCGCCGTCAGTTGGCCGCCGCATAGGCGTCGATGGCCTGCAGCTGCAGCGCCACCCGTTCCTCGTCCAGGAAGCTGCCGGTGAAGCTATTCTTGGCCAGGGTCACCAGTTCGTCCCTGGTCAGACCCAGCGATCCGGCCACGGCCCGGTAGTTGTCGCCGACGTAGCCGCCGAAGTAGGCGGGATCATCGCTATTGATGGTGGCGTGCAGGCCAAGGTCCAGCATCCGCTTCAGGGGATGCCGGGTCATGTCGTCGACGACGCACAGCTTGTGGTTCGACAGCGGGCAGACGGTGAGGGTCATCTGCATGGCCGCCAGCCGGGCGGTCAGGGCCGCGTCCTCCAGGCTGCGGTTGCCGTGGTCGATGCGGTCGACCTTCAGGAGGTCCAGGGCTTCCCAGACGTATTCGGGCGGCCCCTCCTCGCCGGCGTGGGCGACCTTAAGCATTCCGCGCTCGCCGGCCGCCTTGTAGACCTTCGCGAACTTCGAGGGCGGATGGCCCACCTCCGAGCTGTCCAGCCCGACGCCGGCGATGCGGTCCAGCCAGGGCTCGGCCGCCTTCAGGGTCTCGAACGCCGCGTCCTCTTCCAGGTGGCGCAGGAAGCAGAGGATCAACTTGCTGGTGATGCCGTGTTTCGTCTCGGCGGTGCGCATCCCCGCCAGCAGGCCGTCGGCGGCGACGCTGAACGGCAGGCCGCGGTCGGTGTGGGTCTGGGGGTCGAAGAAGATTTCCGCATGCACCCCGCCGTCGGCGGCCAGCCGGTCGAAATAGGCCACGGCCAGGTCGTGGAAATCCTCCTCGGTCTGAAGGACTCCGGCGCCCTGGTAGTAGATGTCCAGGAAGTCCTGCAGGTTGGAGAACTCATAGGCCGCCCGCACGTCCTCGACCGACTTGAACGGCATGTCGACGCGGTTGCGACGGCCGAACTCGAACATCTGCTCGGGCTCCAGGCTGCCTTCGATGTGCAGGTGAAGCTCGGCCTTGGGCAGGCCGGCGATGAAGGCGTCGAGGTCGGACATCAAGAAACTCCAGGCGATACAAGGATTTCGCCCGCTCCGGCCAGTCAGGTCAAGTCATCGTCAATGTCGGATATCCGACAGTATAGCAACGTTCGCTAAAGCGTGAAGGCCGGCGATTATGGAATTGGCGAAATCTGTATTAGGATAACCTCATCGTCGGCCTAGAAGTCGCTGCCGGCGCTTGAGAGATCGCTCCTCTCCGGCCTTGCCGATCTCGGGAGTTACCCTTGCGTATATTTTCGTTTTACATCCATGATAGCCGATACAGCGTGCCAACCCTGCAGATCGTCGACGCCCAGGACGAGGATCGCGCCCGCGAGATCGCCCAGGCCCGGCTCGACGAGTCCATGGCCCACCTGGCCATCGAGGTCCGCGAAGACGACAACCGACTGTTCGAGGTGACGCGCGACTGACGGCCGGTATTGGCGGGCTCTTGCCAAGCAAACGGTTCAGGACCACTATCTCCGCTCAAAGGCCCCCTGCCGGCGAAAACCGGCGGGGGCTTTTTCGTTTCTGGAGAGCCCACGGGCCAACTACGCATGTCACTCAATCGCCAAGGTCATATTCGTCTGACGTCCCACCCGGGCGTCGGCGGCGCCAGCCGCTTCCCGCTCAACTGGGGCGCCCCGTCGGCGCAGGAGCGCGGACCGGTGGTCGCCACCGTCAATTCCGGGGTCGACCGCAACGCCATCGGCGCCCATGGCGGCGCCTACAGCGTCTACCGGGCGCTGGCCATCTCCTCGGGCGCCATGAACCCGCTGGTCCGCCCCGACCTCACCGACACCTCGCCCGTCGTCGAGATCGGCCCGCACGACCAGTGGCTGAACCCCGAGAAGATCGTCAGCCTCGATCCCTGGGGCCACCGGGTGGCCCAGGACTTCGCCGGCCTGATCGCCGAGGGCGTCGACATCCGGCCGACCATCGCCATCACCAAGGCCCGGCTGAACCTGCCGGAGATTACCGAGGCGATCAACGCCGGCCGGCTGAAGATCGACGGCGACATCGTCCACGAAAGCCACGACGTGGCGGTCACCAAGGCCGCCATCGACCCGGTCTGGTATCTGCCCGGCATCGCCGAACGCTTCGATGTCGAGGAAACCCAGCTACGCCGCACCCTGTTCGAACAGACGGGCGGCATGTATCCCGAGCTGGTCACCCGGCCGGACCTGAAGGTCTTCCTGCCCCCGATCGGCGGCATCACCCTCTACATCTTCGGCGACCCGGCCTTCATCGGCCGCGGCGACAAGCGCCTGACCTGCCGGGTGCATGACGAATGCAACGGCTCGGACGTCTTCGGCTCCGACATCTGCACCTGCCGCCCCTACCTCACCCACGGCATCGAGGAGTGCGTGCGCGAGGCCCAGGACGGCGGCTCCGGCCTGATCGTCTACAACCGCAAGGAAGGCCGCGCCCTCGGCGAGGTCACCAAGTTCCTCGTCTACAACGCCCGCAAGCGCCAGCCCGGCGGCGACCAGGCGGCCACCTACTTCGAGCGCACCGAATGCGTCGCCGGGGTGCAGGACGCCCGCTTCCAGCAGCTGATGCCCGACATCATCCACTGGCTGGGCATCCGGAAGATCGACCGCTTCGTCTCGATGTCGAACATGAAGTACGACGCCCTGGCCCACGGCGGCATCGAGATCGGAGAACGGGTGCCGATCCCGGACTATCTGGTGCCGGACGACGCCTCCGTCGAAATGGAAGCCAAGAAGGCCGCCGGCTACTACACCCAGGACGCCCCGCCCTCGGCCGAGGACCTGAGCAAGGTGGTGGGCCGGGGACTGGACAAGTTCTAGCGCCCTCCCTTCCCTCCTTGGGGGAGAAGGTGGCCCCGAAGGGGTCGGATGAGGGGTCGCAGGGCTCTGTCCGCCACAGTCGGCGGACACGCCAATCCCTTCATCCGGCGCGACCCCTCACCCGTCGGCTTCGCCGACACCTTCTCCCCCAAGGGGAGAAGGATCACCGAGATTCAAATGACCGAAACCGAAGCCGCCCAGTCGCTCCTCACCCCCGCCGCCGTCCGAAACCGGGCCCATGAGATGCTGTCCCTGGCCCTCGACGGCGACCTGGCCGACTGGCGCGTCGACCTTGGCCGGCTGGAGCCCGTCGCCGACCGGGTCGCCGCTGTCATCCGCAGCCAGTACCCCTCTCTGCAGGTGCCGTTCCACGCCCGCTGGCGCCACTTCGTGGTCGGGGGCGCCGACCTCTGGGCCCAGCTCTCGGCCCGCAACGACTGGATCGACGCCGCCCACCGCGCCCGCGCCGCCTTCGATCTGGCCATCACCAGCGTCCTGCTCGACGCCGGGGCCGGCCCCGCCTGGCGTTTCGAGGACCGCGCCACCGGCACGATCACCACCCGCTCCGAAGGCCTGGCCGTCGCCTCCTTGCGGCTCTTCGAGTCCGGCGCCTTCTCCACCGGCCCAGATCCCCTGCGCGCCGACAGCCTGTCGGCCCTGACCACCAGGCAACTGGCCAAGGGCTTCCAGGTCAGGGACGGCAACCCGCTGCTGGGCCTGGACGGCCGCGCCGACCTGCTACGCCGGCTGGGCGACCAGGCCAGCGCCCGCCCGGACCTCTTCGGCCTCAAGGACAGCCCCCGCCCGGGCGGCCTGTTCGACGCCATGGCCGCCCGCGCCACCGATGGCCGCCTGGCCGCCCCCGTCATCCTCGAGGTGCTGCTGGAAGCCCTCGGCCCGATCTGGCGAAACCGCCTGACCCTCGGCGGCCTGCCGCTCGGCGACACCTGGCGCCACCCGGCGATCAAACGTGACGACCCCACCGACAACCTCGTCCCCATCCACAAGCTCAGCCAGTGGCTGGCCTACAGCCTGATCGAGCCGCTGGAGGAGGCGGGCATCGTCGTCCACGACATCGACGGCCTCACCGGCCTGGCCGAATACCGCAACGGCGGCCTGTTCATGGACGGCGGCGTCCTGCTGCTGAAGGACCCCGCCCAGCAGCACCTCAGCCAGGATGTCTCCCGCCCGCTGATCGTCGGCTGGCGCAGCCTGACCGTCGCCCTGCTGGATCGCATCGCCCCGATGGTCCGCGAGCGGCTAGGCGTCGCCGAGGCCGACTTCCCGCTGGCCCGCGTGCTCGAGGGCGGCACCTGGGCCACCGGCCGCATCCTCGCCAGGGAGCGCCGCGATGACGGCGGTCCGCCCCTCAACATCGTCAGCGATGGCACCGTCTTCTAGGAGCTACCCATGAAAGGCGTCACCGTCGTCGACCACCCGCTGGTGCAGCACAAGCTGACCCGCCTGCGGGACAAGGACACCTCGACCAAGACCTTCCGCGAGATCATGCGCGAGATCTCGATCCTGCTCTGCTACGAGGCCACCCGCGACCTGACCCTCGAGAACCGCCCCATCGAGACGCCGTTCGAGACCACGCAGGCGCCGCAGATCGCCGGCAAGAAGCTGGTCTTCGCCCCCATCCTGCGGGCCGGGGAGGGGATGCTGGAGGGCATGCTCAGCCTTGTCCCCAGCGCCCGTGTCGCCCACATCGGCCTCTACCGCGACCCCACCACCATGGTCGCCGTTGAATACTACCTGAAGGTTCCGGAGACGATGTCCGAGCGCCAGGTCATCGTCATCAATCCCCTGCTGGCCACCGGCGGCACCGCCAGCGCCGCCGTCGAGCGGCTGAAGGAACAGGGCGCCAGCGACCTCTCCTTCGTCTGCATCCTCACCTGCCCCGAGGGCATCGCCCGCCTGCAGGGCGACCACCCCGATGTCCACATCTGGTGCGCCGGCGTTGACCGCGAACTGGACCCGCAGGGCTTCATCCGCCCGGGGATCGGCGACGCCGGCGACCGGCTCTACGGCACCCGCTAGACGCCCGAACCGTTGCCTGAACGCCGCAGCGTCTCAAATGATGGGACGGCGGGCTCGCCCGACAGGAGTCCCCATGGCGCCTTCCGCGAGAACGTGCGTTAACGTCCGGACGAAGGGCGAATTCATGGGGTTCAGGTCTGTGTCGACGGGGCGTTGGGTCGGGACGATCGCAAGCGTGTTTCTGGGTCTGGCGGCGCTGACGACGCTGGGCCCGGCGGCGGCCCAGCCGTTGCGGGGACCCGCCGCCGTGGGTCCCATCACGCCCAGTCCCGAGCAGGCCGCCCAGCTTCGCCGCGCCCTTGAAAACGCCCCCCTGCACGGCTTCCCGCCCGGCGCCTTCACCCCGCGCGGCAACGACAACGCGGCGCTGGTGTCGGCCACCCTGCGCTACGCCAAGGCCCTGCGCTCGGGGCGTCTGCCCGAGTCCGGCTTCCGCGAGGACTGGGGCCTGCGTCCCGCCGCCTTCGACCCGGCCCCCGGCCTGGCCGCCGCCGTGGCCAACAACCGGGTGCAGAGCTGGCTGAACAGCCTGCCGCCGCCCTACACCGGCTATCAGGCCCTGCAGAAGGGGCTGGTGACCTACCGCCAGATCCAGGCCGACGGCGGCTGGGCTCCGGGCGGCGCGGCGGCCGGCGGGTCGGCGGCCACCGAGTCCGGAACGGCGCGGTCTTCTTGCGCCAGGCGGGCGCGCAGCATTTCGACC
>SDZP01000489.1 GCA_004144935.1 Caulobacteraceae bacterium
GCCCTCGGCGCCGGGGAAGGCGGGCAGGGGCGTGGCGGCGGCGGCGGGAAGGGCGATGGCGATCAGGGCGGCGCCCGTCAGGCCGGCAGTCAGACAACGCAAGGTCGCAGTCTCCTGTTACGCGAAGTTTGGCAGGGGGCTTGTCAAATCGTTCAGGACTGCGATATCAACAGCGATGATACCGGTGTCAAACAAGTTCCGTGACGGAATGACACCGGTGTCACAAACTCCGGGGTTGGCAAAGCCCGATCGTTGGGGATCGAAATCACAGCGGGGACGACGGCGGCGCCAGACCGCCCGCGGGCCTGCAAAGGGGAGGGACTACAGATGACCGACAAGGATCGCTCGCGCGCCTTCGCACTCCGCTTCGGCGCCTCGCTCGCGGCCATGACCATGGCGCTGGGCGCCGCCGGTCACGCCATGGCCCAGGCCGCCCCGGAAGAGGCCGAGGTCGAGGAGGTTGTCGTCACCGGCTTCCGGGGCAGCCTGGCCAGCGCCATCGCCGTCAAGCGCCAGGAGACCGCCGTCGTCGACTCGATCAAGGCCGAGGACATTGCCGACTTCCCCGACCTGAACCTGGCCGAGTCGATCCAGCGCATCCCGGGCGTCTCCATCGACCGCGACGCGGGAGAAGGCCGCTCGATCACCGTCCGGGGCCTCGGCTCCGACTTCACCCGCATCCGCGTCAACGGCATCCAGGCCCTGGCCACCACCGGCGGCACCGACAGCTCGGGCGGCGCCAACCGCACCCGCCAGTTCGACTTCAACATCTTCGCCTCGGAGCTGTTCAACTCCATCACCGTGCGCAAGACCCAGTCGGCCGAGGTCGAGGAAGGCTCGCTGGGCGCCACCGTCGACCTGCGCACCTCGCGGCCGTTCGACTTCAAGGACCGGGTGCTGACCCTGGCCGGCCAGTACGGCTACAACGACCTGGCCAGCGAGTATAACCCGCGCGGCGCCTTCCTGTGGTCCGACCAGACCGACAGCGGGACCTTCGGAGCCCTGTTCTCGATCGCCTACAGCGAGCGCGACCTGCTGGAAGAGGGCTTCAGCTCCGTCCGCTGGGCCGACTCCGGCGCCACCGGCGCCACCTTCCAGTCCTGCACCCCGGCCGCGGCGGTCGTCTGCGCACCGGCCACCCGCGACTCCATCTACAGTCCGCGCATCCCGCGCTATGGCCGCCTCACCCACAGCCAGGAGCGGCTGGGCGTCACCGGCAGCCTGCAATGGCGGCCCCGCGAAGGCACGACCGTCTCGCTCGACGTACTCTACGCCGACCTCAAGTCGACCCGTCAGGAAGACTTCCTGGAAAGCCTGTCGTTCAGCCGCGCCGGGGCCCAGGGCAAGGGCGCGACCGATGTGCTGGCCGCCGAGGTCGATGCCAATGGCAACATCGTCTACGGCCTGTTCAACGACGTCGACGTCCGCAGCGAGTCGCGCTTCGACGCCCTCGAGACCGAGTTCACCCAGTATACCTTCGAGGTGGCCCACGAGTTCAACGACCAGTGGCGCGCCAACTTCGTGGCCGGCCGCGCCAAGTCGGTGTTCCGCAACCCGTTGCAGACGACCGTCACCCTCGATCGGCTCGACATCGACGGCTACAGCTGGGACTTCCGCGGCAACGACCGCCAGCCGAAGATCGACTACGGCTTCGACGTCGCCAATCCGGCCAACTGGCAGTGGATCAATGCCCCGCCGGCCGGCGCCACCGGCACCGAAATCCGCATCCGGCCGCAGGGTGTCGACAACGCCTACAACACCGTCCGCTACGACATGGCCTGGGACACCACCGACTGGCTGACCCTGAAGGCCGGCGTCAACTGGTCGGAGTTCACCTTCGACAGCTTCGAGCTGCGCCGCGCCACCGAGACCTCGGTTCCGGCCCTGCCGGGCGGCACGACCATCGCCGACATCTCCAAGCTGCTGCGCGGCTTCGACACCGGCGGCCTGCACAGCAGCTGGCTGGTCCCGGACGTCCGAGCCATCGCCCGCCTCTACGACATCTATTGCAACTGCAACACCGGCGTCCCCGGCGGCGACTTCACCCTCAGCGGGGAGACCAACGGCAACGCGCGCGGCAACAACCGCGGCGCCGAGGAGACCGCCACCAGCGCCTATGTCATGGGGCAGTTCCGCACCGAACTGTTCGGCCGGCCCCTGCGCGGCGACCTGGGCCTGCGCTATGTGAAGACCGAGATCGAGGCGACCGGCTATCTGGCGACGGGCGGCGGCACCAAGGTGGTGGTCGGCAACGACTACAGCGACGTCCTGCCGTCCCTCAACCTG
>SDZP01000490.1 GCA_004144935.1 Caulobacteraceae bacterium
GCCCGGCCCAGATCAGCGGGAGGTCGAGGGTCATGGCGCTTCCTCGTCAGGCGCGGCGGCCATGGGGCTGCCGGGGGCGCGGTCGGCGGGAGTCGGCGCGGCCTCGTGCGGGGCGGGCCCCCGGGCCATCAGGCGCAGGATGTAGATGGCGCCGGCGCTGAAGACGATGGCGTAGACGATCATGAAGCCGAGCAGCGAAGCCGAGACCTGGCCGGCCCCGACCGGCGAGACGGCGTCCCTGGTGCGCAGCACGCCGTAGATGACCCAGGGCTGCCGGCCGACCTCGGCGACGATCCAGCCGGAGACGACGGCGACGAAGCCCATGGGGGCCATCAGCACGCTGGCCCGCAGGAACCAGGGCGAGGCCTCCGGTCCGCCGCGCAGGCAGCGCCAGACGCCCCAGGCGCCCAGGCCGATCATGGCGAGGCCCAGGCCGACCATGACCCGGAAGGCCCAGTAGACCAGCCCGACCACCGGCCAGTCCTGGCGCGGCCAGTCCTCGAGGCCCTGGATGACGGTGTCCTTGGGCACGCCCTGGATCAGGTTGCCGATCCCGGGGATGGCGATTTCGCCGTGGGTCTTGCGCGCCTCGCGATCGGGCAGGCCGACCAGGCTCTGAGGCTGGTCGGCGCGGGTTTCCCAATAGGCCTCGATGGCCGCCAGCTTCAGCGGCTGGTGATGACGGACCACCTCGCCCGAGACATGGCCCAGGACCAGCTGCAGCGGGGCGACGATGGCGAACATGCCGATGGCCATGCGCAGGGCCATGCGGCTCTCGGGCTGCTGGCGGTCCCGCAGCAGGACGAAGGCGCTGGCCCCGCCGACCGCCAGGGCGGTGGTCAGGAAGGCGGCCAGGGCCATGTGGGCCAGGCGCGCCGGGAAGGTCGGGTTGAAGACCACGGCCCACCAGTCGGTGGCGATCAGGCTGCCGTCCGGCTGGACGGCGAAGCCGGCGGGCGCCTGCATCCAGCTGTTGGCGCTGATGATCCAGAAGGCCGAGATGAGGGTGCCGATGGCGACCAGGGCGGTGGCGGTGAAGTGCAGGCCGGGTCCGACCTTCTTCCAGCCGAACAGCATGATCCCCAGGAAGCTGGCCTCGAGGAAGAAGGCGGTCAGCACCTCGAAGGCGAAGAGGGGTCCGATGACCGGCGCCGCCGTGGTGGAGAAGACGCTCCAGTTGGTGCCCAGCTGGTAGCTCATCACCACGCCGGACACGACGCCCATGCCGAAGCTCAGGGCGAAGATCTTGACCCAGAAGAGATAGAGGTTGCGGAACACCTCGCGGCGGGTGCCCAGCCAGAGCCCTTCGAGCACGGCCAGGAAGCTGGCCAGGCCGATGGTAAAGCTGGGGAAGATGATGTGGAAGGCGATGGTGAATGCGAACTGCAGCCTCGCCAGCACCAGTGCGTCTAAGTCGCCCAAAGTTGTCATCCCAAATTCGCTGAACAGCGTCAGCGAGCGCCGGGGCCGACGCCACCGGTTCGGCTCTCAGGTCCGTTCGGCGATAGTGCGCCTCCGAGAGCGGATCGGCCACTCCCGAAATCAGATAGTCCGCCCTTATCCGCCGGCAATCCTCACGAGCGCGGCGCGCCTGAGGATTTGCGGTCCAGGGACCGACCTAGGCCGCGTTTGCCGCGAACTGCAGGCCGGCCAGCTTGGCGTACAGGCCGCCCCGGGCGACCAGCTGCTCGTGCGTGCCTTCCTCGACAACCCGGCCCTCGTCCATGACCACAATGCGGTCGGCGCGCAGGACGGTGGCCAGGCGGTGGGCGATGACCAGGGTGGTGCGGCCTTCCATGGCCTCGTCGAGAGCCTTCTGCACCAGTCGCTCGTTCTCGGCGTCCAGGGCGCTGGTGGCCTCGTCGAGCAGCAGGATGGGGGCTTCGCGGACCAGGGCGCGGGCGATCGCCAGACGCTGCTTCTGGCCGCCGGACAGGGTCTTGGCCCGCTCGCCGACGGCGCTGTCGAAACCGTCCGGCAGGGCGGTGATGAAGCCGTAGGCCTCGGCCTGGGCGGCGGCGGCCTCGATCTCGGCGTCGCTGGCCTCCTCGCGGCCGAAGCGGATGTTGTCGCGGGCCGAGCCGCTGAACAGCGATGAGTCCTGGGCGACCAGGGCCATGCGGTTGCGCACGGCGGTCGGATCGGCCTGGCGCAGGTCGACGCCGTCCAGCCGGACGACGCCGCCCTGCGGGTCGTAGAAGCGCAGCAGCAGGCGGAACACGGTCGACTTGCCGGCCCCGGACGGCCCGACCAGGGCGACGGTCTCGCCGGGCTTCACATGC
>SDZP01000491.1 GCA_004144935.1 Caulobacteraceae bacterium
GCCTGGGTCAGGGCGACGGCGTCGATCAGGGTGTCGGTCGGGGAAGTCATCCCCTCGGCTTTAGTCCCTGCAGCCGTTCTTGAACACCAGCAGCTTCTCGCGCGGATTCTGGCTGCTGGGGCTGATCTGGACCAGGTAGCCGGTGGCCCCGTCGGCCTGCACCTTGCACCACAGCTGGTCCCCCTGCTGGCGGCACTCCTGGAGCGCGACGCAGGTCCCCTTTTCCAGTTTCTGGACGATGGAGGAGTCGAGGCTCGCCGACGACCTCAGATTGGCGCGAATGACCGTCTGCACCTGCGGCGGACCCATTTCGGCCTGGGTGGCGCAGCGCGTGGAGTCGCCGTACTTGATACAGCCGCCATCATCCCAGCCGCCGTAGTTGTTTCCGCTGTCCCAGCCGCCATTGGGCCGGCCGCCGCCGCTGTTGCCGCGCGGGGCCAGGACCGGCGCGGCGCCCTTGCGGGTCAGGGTGAGGTCGCGGCCGCCGATGTCCTTGCCGACCAATTGGTCGCCGCGCATCCGCAGCCTCGCCTTCGGCGCGCCCATGCCCACCAGCACCAGGGTATCGCCCTCGATGCGGTAGCGGTCGACGTGGAACAGGTCGCCCTGGCAGGCGAAGCTGATGGCCCGCCAGTCGCCGAACCAGTCCTTGTCGGTCAGGGTCAGGGTGCAGCCCCCGGTCTTCCATTCCCCGAGAATATCGCCCCGCTGGGCCGAGGCGCTCGCCGCAAGGGCGCAGATGGCCAGGCCGACGCCGGCCGCCACCACAGACTTCATTCGCATGGATCCCCCCAACGCTGAAACTGTCCGCCATCCAGCCACAACAAACCCCGGCCGCGCAAGGGTTTGCTCGGCTTTCCGCCCATTTCAGGCGGCCCGGATCGGGCGCCCGTTTCATTGAGCCCCGGCCGGGCAGCGCGCCTCATGGGGCCTCACCAACCCCGACCGGAGCCGGCCATGCTGACCTTCCCCTTCACCCCCACAGCCCCTGTCCTTCCGCGGCTGCCCTGGGCGCGTCGCCTCGGCCTGCCGGTCGAGATCAAGGCCCCTTCGCGCCGGCCCAGCGAGAGCCTGCCCAATCAAATGTTCCTGCATGTGCGCTCGGTCGGCGCCGACGGCTTCGCCCACCTCTTCCAGTTCGCCATCGTCAACGCCGACGGCGATGTGGTGGTCAGCGTCTTCGCCCGCGCCCGCAGTCCGATCCGGGCCAGCGGCACCGCATGCCCGACCTTGCCCTCGGTCTGGTGGGACCAGCTGGAGGACGCCCTCAGGCCTTGCCACGGGGGTTGCCTGATCAGCTTCGGCAGCGGGCTGCACGGCGACTTCCTGCCCGTCGGGACCCGGGAGGGCCTGGCCAGCCTCGACTGCGCCCGGGCCCGCTTCCACAGGGTGGCCCGCCGGCGCGGCCTGAAGGTCGGACCCGGCGATGTCGTCGACCTCAACGACGCCCGCCGCCTGGTCGGCCTGCCGCCGGTTCGATCCCCCGACGCCGCGCTGCAGGCGCTGGGCCTGCGGGAACTGTGGCGATGGATGGATGGGGTCTAGAGCCGCTCGGGCTTCACCCCGTCCCAGAACAGCGGGCTGAGGGTGTAGAAGAACTGGTCGACGTCGCTGGCCGGCCCCGGATACCAGAGCCCGTCTGCCTCCCGCACCACCAGCGACCGCGAGGCCATGGCCGCCAGCTTGCGGCGCACGGTCTCGCGGGGGATGCGGCTGATGTCGGCCAGGCTCTGGCTGTTGAGGCCGCGTCGGCGGACCACCACCCGTTCGGCCCCCTTCGCTTTCGCCTCCGCCGCGGCGTTGACCGAGGCCAGCTCGGTCAGCACCACCACCAGATGCAGGGCGAACTGGTCCAGGTCGCCGTCGTATCGCGTCCGCACCCGCGACAGCACAGCCGACAGCGACCCGCCCCATCGGTAGAAGAACCGGCTGACGTCGCGGCCCAGATAGTCCTCCAGCCACTCGGCGTCACGGGCAATGGGGCGGTTCTCGACGGACGGCCGGTGGTCTGAGTTAAGATTAACGCCAGTAAACTCTGCTGAGGCCTGAGACGGACGCGTGTAGTCGGCCAGGATCCGGGGCAAGGGCGTCATGGGAGAGCCTTGGATGGTTGGGAGGAACGCGGGAACATCCATCAGAAATACCCGCGACGATCTGCGGCGCAACTGCGGCGCGACCCGTTCTGGGCGAAAATCTGTGGATGGATAGCGCCGCTACCGCCGCCCGATTCCCGCCGCTATATCCGCACTTTGCCCTAGAATGGCGGCAAACAGCCGGAGAG